>NZ_JAAAHR010000220.1:0-13009 GCF_009908215.1 Nonomuraea sp. K271
CGCCTGCACTCAGCGATCGGACACCTGCCACCAGAGGAGTTCGAAGCTCTCTACTACGCTCAACACCAGCCCAACGAACCCGCCGGAATCAACCGTTGAGGTCTCCATCAAAGTCGGGGCGCTTCAGGATCTTGTCGTTTCAGGGGTTTCCGAATTGGGTTCGTCCTGGTTTGGGAACTGCGGAACGGGAGTCTGGGAAGGTCCGGGTGGTGTCAGGCCGCTGGTGGAGGACCGCGTTCGCGTCGTTGGACATGGCGAAGCCGACGCTCGGCTGTTTGCTGCGACACGGTGGTCTGAATTGCGGCTTATGGGGCGGGTGGTGGTCTGCTCCGGACTGTGGGTGGCGCGCGGTCGACGTGCTCTGTTGGGATCTCGAGGATGTCGGTGGAGGTGGCGGCGGCTTCGTCTGGGGGTTGCTGGGTGTGGCGCCACTGGTCGAGGAAGTGGTCGTCGGCGACCGTGACGAGCAGCGCGACCAGGATGGTCTGGGCGACGCGGCCGTGGGCGAGCCGGGTCTTGGGGTCGCCGAGGTCGAGGTCGTGTCCCTTGAGTCGGCCGTTGATGCCTTCGGTGTTGGCGCGGACGGGTTTGTAGGTCCTGATCCAGGCGGGAGTCAGGTAGGGCAAGTCCTGGCGGAACTTGTCGAGGTGCCCGAGGTCGTCCTTGCCCAAGGTGATGGTGTGCTGGCGGCAGATCTTCGGCAGTTCGCCGGCCTTCAGGTCGGGTTGTGGGGGCAGGACGCGGGGTTTTGCCGCGAGGTGAGCCGCTCGCTGTCGGGCGTCGGTCAGGTCGACTGCGGCGGGCCGGAGCGGCCCGCGCTGGTGGAGGCGATCGAAGCGAGGGCAGGTGAGCGACGGGGAAGTGTCTGCTGCCGGGCATTGGAAGCGGATGGCACCGCCAGCGTTCGTGCTCTGTTTGAGGCGCAGCAAGTACGGCTCTCGCGCGGTGATGAGCGCGGCGAGTTCGTCCGATGGGGTGCGGATGGCGGCGTCGTCCAGACCGGTGGTCGCCTGCGCGAGCCGGTCGGGCATCAGCGGGCAGGCCAGGGAGCCGTCGATGAGCAGGGCGCCGTGGGCGCTGCCTTGGACTCCCCGCTGATCCACTTTGTAGTCCAGGGCGAGTTGGTAGCCGAGCTGGCGTGCGGGTTGGGCGAAGTGGCCGGGTTGCTGATCGGTGTAGGCGCGGTCAACGACGGCGAAGCCGGTGGGCAAGCCGAGCGCGGCCAGGGGTTTCAAGGTGGTGATGGCGTTGGCGCCGATGCGTTTGTGCGGGGTGTCGAGGACCAGGCCAAGCGCCAGTTGCGGGAAGGACCCGGAAGCCGGGCGGGTGCGGGCGGCGACGGTGAGGGTGGCGCTGTAGCCGTATTCGGGTGGGCCGTTGCCGGCGGAGTGATGCCAGCCTGCGGTGATCTCGGTGGAGGCGATCATTTCGCCGGTGGAGCGGCGCGCTCGGGGTGGGCGGGCGAAAACTGGGACGGCGGTGGTGTCGATGCCGACGTCGCCGCGGAAGCTGGTCAGGTAGCCGCGGCCTTTGCCCCAGCGGACCGGGGTGAGCACGAGCGCGGTAACCAGGTGTTGCAGCAGGTTCCGCTTGCGGGTGGGGTCGGGATCGTCGTCTTGCCAGGCGGTGGCGAGCAGGTCGGCCTCGTGCTGTGGCAGGCGGGTGCGCCGGTCGTGCCGGGCCGGGTCGAGCAGGCTGGTGAGCCGGTCGAAGGCGCGGTAGAAACGCCGACTGTCGGCCAGGCAGGCGTGCGGATCGTCGGCAGGTGGCGGTCGGCGTCCAGCCCCAGACGCTCACGGGCGGTCGCGGACAGACAGAAGGCGGCAAGCCGCCAGGCTTCGGCCAGGGTGGCCTTGCCGCTGTGGTGGATCGAGACGAGCAGGCAGACGAGCACCGCCCGGATCGGAATTCCGGCTGGTCCGGGGCGGTGGCCGAGTTCGGCGTCGATCAGCGGCATGATGCCGGAGGCATCCAGCAGGCGGCTGTAGTGGCTTGCGACGGCGTCGGGGACCCGAAAAGCCTGCTTGGCCGGAGGGCGGGGTCGGGTGGCTCGGGCTCGGGTGGTGCGCGGCGGCCACGCGCGTGGCTTCGCCGTACTCAACCGTTGCGGCCGCGCAGCAGCGCGACCGCGGTGGGCTCGTCCAAAGCTGGGACGAAATGGTGGTAGCGGGCCAGCGCGGAGGCGCTCATCCCGGCCGCGGCGGCTATCACGCCCAGGTCGATCCGCGCGGTCAGCAGCTCGACGATCCACGAGGCCCGCAGTCGGCGCACCGACAGGGCGGGCAGGCCGCCGGTCGGTGGGTGCCGTGCGGTCCAGGTGCTGAACAGGTTCCTGGCGTGCCGGGCCGCTCGCCGCGACCGGAACACGAAGGTGTCGCTGTCCTGGTCGGCGGCACCGGCCAGGACGTCCTCCCAGGCGGCGCGGCAGACAATCAACCGCTGCGCGCCGGGGGCGGTGACCACGACCGCGCCGGAATCCAGGCGGCGCAGATGGTCGGTGCGGACGGCGGCCACCTCACCGGCGGTCAGCCCGCAACCGAAGGCGAGCGCCATCAAGGCCAGCGCGTCGCCTCTGGCTTGGCCGGGCAGGCGTTCGGCCCAGGAGCGCAACCGGCTGAGCTGGGTCGGCGAGTAGGGCGGGCTGACGGTTTTGGGGGCTTTCATCGGTGGCGGCGCCTGTTCGCCGCGTTCCAGCCAGGCCAGCGTGGCGCGCATGTGCCGCAGCCAACTGCGGTAGGTCTGCGCCGAATTCGGGGCCAGGCCGGTGCATTCGGTCAGGATGAACGCGTCGATCGTCTCGTGCCGCAGCCACACTTCCGGGTCATCCGGCAGGCCGGAGCGGTGACACCACACGGCCAGGCGGGTGGTCGCGGTGAGCAGCCGCTCGACCCGGCAGGGGGAGCGGTCGGCGCTGGCGGCGACCAGCATCCGCACGTGCCCGGCGACAAGGTCCCATTCCGGCTGGGGGTTCTGCGGCCGGTAGCCGGTGATCGTTGCCGAGGTTTCCGCGTCGAGGGTCACACCCTATCCATAGCGGCAAGACAACCTGCCGTTATGGAGGGCGACGACATCTACCGAAAGGAGCGCTTTGTCATGGTCGGAGGACGCGGGCGTTCCCGCTCTCCCCGGGATTTGGCCGAGGACCCGGAGAACTGGCCCCACGCGGATCTGTCCGGCCATGTGGCCGCCGCCGTCGTCCAAGCGATCGCCGCCACCTTGGCCGAGGTGATCGCCGACCAAGGGCTGAGTTTTCGACGCCTGGCGGTGCTGTCGGCGTGAACCGGCAGACCATCAATGACCTGGTCGCCGGGCGCTGCTGGCCCGACGTGGCCACCATCGCGCAGTTGGAGGCCGGGCTGGGCATCCGGTCGTGGCCGGTCTCGCCCGGCGGGTCCGGTGGAAGCTGACGTGCGGCGCACGCGGTTTCGCCCTGGCGAGGGCATCGTCGATCCTTCCCGCCTCGTCCCTGTCGGTGGCAGGGCAGGCGAAATCCGGGCTCGACGTCTCCCCAAGAGAACCCATCCGGGTTACTCTCGGGAATGCGGGAGCCACTGTCGGTTAGACCTGCTGGTCGCTCACGCAACCTTGGGTGCCGCCGAGACGCAACCTCGGCGGCACCTGCTCATGCACGGCATGGCCGTGATCAGGGAGGGATGGTCAATCGGCCTCCCCGGTCGGTGCGTAGCCGTTGACCCGGCGGCGATCGCGTAGAGGCCGTCCGCCTCCCGGCGTAGCCATCCATCAGTCACCAGTCGCTGCAGCCGTGAACGCATGCCCTCAACCTGGGAGCGTGTGTCCGGCTTGCCCAGCGCCTGCACGATCTCCCTCGCCCGCATCGGTCGCTCCGCCGTGGTCAGCAACGCCACTGCCTGCTCCCGCCAGCCGCGCAAGACAGGCAACGGCGATGTCGCATCCTCTGAATCATGAGGGTCGAGGCCAGGCTGCTCTCCGGCGTCCTCGCCGTCGTGATCGTCGAGCAACAGCAGGGTCTCCCGGGTTATGGACAACCGCCGGACCTGCTCTCCGGCTTCAGCCAGCCGTGTTCGCAGTTCATCCACCTGCTGCAGCGCGGACCTCTCGGCCCGGGCCAAGCGTTCCAGCAGCGACGTCACCATCGTCTCCCTGAAGACAAGTAGTCACACTCGCGCGGCGCCTTCACGCCATGCCATCCTGCAACTCCACAATGTAAACGGCAAAGCACTGACAGTAACGACCGCCTGGAAGATCCTTGCGAACGGGTCAAGGCGGAGACCCTGGGTTCCTGTCCGAAAACCCAACAGATCGCTCAGGCGGGCACGGGCTCCTGGTCAGCATCGTCAAAGGGTGGGTAGCTCTCGCTGGCCATTCGATCGGCCGCATCAATGTAGTCGGCAAGAGCGTCGCGGGATTGAGCGAGCCTGGCCATCTGCTCGTCCAGTCGCTGCAGCCGTGACCGCATCGCGGCCAGCAACTCGGGACATCCGAGCAGCTCCGGGGCCTCTCCGACCGCGCAGGGCAGCAGGTACGCGATGTCCTCAGAGGACAATCCGGCACCGAGCAGATGCCGGATCTGCTTCACCCGCAGCACTGCGCTCTCGGCGTACTCGCGGTAACCGTTCGCGCAACGGTCTGCCTCCAGCAGACCCTGGGCCTCGTAGTAGCGCAACTGATGGGCGTTCACGCCCGTCCGACGGCTCAGTTCCCCGATCAGCATCGAACCCTCACTTGACCTTCACACCGGTATCAACGTTGACGATGCTGCCATGAACAACAAAACCGATACACCCGTGACAGTCATCGGACTCGGACTGATGGGCCGGGCACTGGCCGGCGCGTTCCTGAAAGCCGGGCATCCCACAACCGTGTGGAACCGTACGACCTTCAAGGCTGACCAGTTGGTGGCCGACGGTGCACGGCTGGCGCCAACGGTTGGCGACGCGCTCCAGGAGGGTTCCCTGAAAATCATCTGCGTCACCGACTACCAGGCCATGCACGAGTTGTTCGGCGCGAGCGATAGCGAGCTGGACGGCAAGATGTTGATCAATCTGACCTCGGGCGACTCGGTCCAGGCCCGGGAAGCCGCCCAATGGGCCGAGCAGCGAGGCGCCCATTACCTGGACGGCGCCATCATGGCGATCCCATCGGCGATCGGGACCGCCGAGGCGGTGATTCTGCACAGCGGGCCGCAGTCGGACTTCGAGGCGCACAAGTCAACGCTCGACGCGCTCGGCACTGTCACCTACCTTGGTGCGGACCATGGGCTGGCGTCCCTGTATGACGTGGCCGGCCTCGCCATGATGTGGAGCGTACTGAACGCCTGGCTTCAGGGCACTGCCCTGCTCAGGACGGCCGGTGTTGACGCCGCAACGTATGCGCCGTTTGCGCAGCGGATCGCTGCCGGTGTGGCCGAATGGTTGCCTGGGTATGCCCAGCAGGTCGACAGCGGCTCCTTCCCGGCCGAGGTGTCGGCCCTGGAGACCGACGCAAGGGCGATGGCACACCTGATCGAGGAGAGCGAGGTGGTCGGTGTCAACGCCGAACTGCCGAAATTGATCAAGGCGATGGCCGACCGCTCGATCACCGCCGGACACGGTGGGGAGCAGTATCCCGTGCTGATCGAAGAATTCAGCAAACCCCGCAACGACTGACCGACCCCAATAGCGGGAGTACTCCAGGATCTCAGCGGTCTCGGTGAAGACAACGCCGTGCGGGATTCACGGGAAACGATCACCTCTATCCTGGGAAGAGATCTTCTAGGGCTACGACTCACCCCAGCTCAAACCCACTCGTGATCACCCCACCCAGGGCCGTTCTTGAGACGGCCGGACTGAAGTTGACGGGTTCCCGTCTGATCGTTGAGATCGGGCGGGATCTCGCCGTCTCAGGGGTTTCCGAATCGGGTTCGTCCTGGTTTGGGAGCTGCGGAGTCGGCCTCTGGGCAAGGCGCGGGTGGTGTCAGGCCGCTGGTGGGGAGCGAGATTCGGCCGTTGGGCATAGCGAAGCCGACGGTGAGCGCTCTGTTCTGAGGCGCAGCAAGTACGGCTCTCGCGCGGCGATCAACGCGGTGAGCTCTTTCGATGGTGTGCGGATGGCGGCGTCGTCCAGGCCGCTGGTGGCCTGGGTGAGCCTGTCGGGCATCAGCGGATTCGCCGCGGGGACCTGCCAGGAGCGCCATAGCAGGCGAAGTACAGCAGCAAGAGTGGCCGGTTGTTCGCCTCAGGTCGAACTCGCGAAGTTGAGACGCGATGCGCCATCACCTCTGCCGCACCAGGCCAGCGCTCCATGAGCACCCGTCCACTCGTCTTCCCCGTCGACGCCGCGGCGTACGGGAAACGATCACCGCCCCTTCGGGAAGCGATCTTCTCGACCTCCATTGCTCTCCTGTCCAGCCCTACGCGTGAACGCCCCGAGGAGGTCATCCGCGGCCCGTTGTCCGACAGCGAGCAGTACCGGGAAGGCGTCGTGGTCGGGCACCTGCCCGCTCGGCCAGGAACGCGTCGTCCTCCAGCAGATGGGCCTTGCCCAGCACCCGCAGGGCGCGCGTGTAGGCCACCTCGACCTGGGTGGAGGTCTCCTGGCGCCTGGCCCTGGGTCGACTGCCCGTCAGCGCCTCAACGAACACCTGGTACTTCATCCAGGGCGCCAGCCGCATACGCTTACCCGCCTGGCTCGCCTGCGTCTGGGACGGCTTGGGGTCCTTATGTGGTCCTGCCACCTGCTCCAACCTCTTCCACGGGATGATCAAACTACCCGCGGCTGACAGGTGTTTCGGACCGGAACTGGTTCATGAACTCTGACGCGGAAGGCACCCGCTCAGCATTGCCTCGAGCAGTGCAGACTTGGGATCGAGGTAGGTGACCCCTTCGACCAGCTTGAGATGCGCTGCACCAGCTAAACCGGCACCTTTGCCCACAAGCGCCTCCGGTTGCATCAGAGGCAACATCGTTGAGCCTCCTTCCGGAGGCTGCCACCTGCTTGCCGAAACACGTCGACTATTCGACCCGATAGCCAACCACCACCCCTTTGTCAGCGGCCAGTTCGGAATCCCCACGTACGGTTAGTTGTGATGTCACTGTTGGTTACGGCCGGGCTCGAAGTCTGGTACGACCGGTCATATGTGGATGGACGCGACCGGCTGTCGGGCCACATCGGTGCCAGGTACGGGCGATCAGCTGTCTGCGGAGTGGGCGTCGGCGAGGAGTTGTGCCGTGAGTTCCATGCAGCGCATCCGGGCGGGAGAGAAGTCGTAGGGCATCTTGGTGGTCGCTGTGGAGGCGCTCATCTGCGTGTCTTCTTCCCCTTTCAGGTCAGCGTCGTAGATCTCGAAGAGCTTCTCCTCGGCCGTGTCAAGACCAGCTGCCTCGATGGCCTGCTCCAGGGCCATTTGTAGGGTGCATCGCTGTACGGCGAGCTCTTCGACGCGCGGGTCGTCGGGTTCCACACCGTCGTCGAGGGCGGCCTCGGCCGCGTCAAGACAGTCCTGCTCGGCCCGCAGGTCGGGGCGGGTAGCCAGCACGATGAACACGCTGGCCTGGATGGCGGCGCCCAGCGGCCCGAAGATCCGTTCCGTGACCAGTAGCGCTTCAACGTCCGACGGTCGCAGTGCGCCCGGGGGCAGGTGGCTGAGCCGGTCCGTGACCAGTTCGGAGAGCAGCCCTAGCGGACTACCCACCGCCTGCAGACGCTGGACAGCCGCGCGCCGACGCTTGATGGCGGCCTCCTGCGCCGCCAAGGCTTCCTCTAGCCTGCTCAGGATCTCCTCGATGTCCCGGGCCTCGTCGAAGGCGGCCCGCATGTCGTCCAGGCCGATGCCGGCCTCTGCCATCTTGCGTATCCACAGCAGGCGGATCATGTCGTCGTAGCCGTAGCGGCGGCGACCGTCCCCGCCGCGCTCGGGCTCCGGCAGCAGACCGATCTCGTGGTAGTGGCGGATGGCGCGAGGGGTGGTCCCGGCGAAGGCGGCAGCATCACCGATCTTGACCTGGCGAGGAGGCGTGATGGAGGGGTACATCGCAGACAGAGCCTTTCGTGCTGTGGTGCCTCCACCACACCACATGCCGCTACGGCAGGTGCAACAACACCATCCAGGTGTCACCGGAGCCAGGCCCCTAGCTGCCGCCGGGACGGATCGAGAACGACGGACTTCCGGCAACGCGGAGTGACCATCCACGGCCAGATAGCTCCCCATCAAGTGGCCGCCGCTGGGGAATTCCAACTGGCCGCCGACACCCGTTCCCATCAGGCAGGATGAGTCGTTGTCCATTGCGTCGAATGTTGTGTCGGATGCAACTTCGCCTGTTGGGCACCAGACCACACCCAGCACATCGCCCGCCATTTGGCCGCCGCCATCACGGCTCAGCGGCTGAGTCTGCGCGCGCTGGCCGCCGCCTCCGGGGTCAACCGTCAGGCCATCGCCGACCGCTGGCGGACGCGCGTCCCCTTGGTCCCGGGCATGATCCACGTCGTGATCGGCGTCGCCGGCTTCGTCCTTGCCGCCGCCCGGGCTCCGGCCTGGACATCCGTCACGATCGGCGTCCTGTTCGGCATGACCGTGCTGATCGGATCCGCCGCCTGCTCCTGGTCCACACTCACGTCGATAGGGCGGCCAACTCGTCCTTGAACTCCTGATGGAGGCTGTACCACCACGCCATCGGCCAGTCGAACTTCGGCATGGATCATGTCCAAGCCCGCGCGATCGCTCTCGCGGCGAGAGCCGTCCGGCAGACGAATGCCAGCCACATCTCCGGCGACGAGGCGTGGGTGACGGTCGGCTTCCTCAGTGAAGGGAGCCCCCGCCCGCTGACCGCCTCGGTCGTGCACCCGGTGCGCATCGCCCGCGGCGCCGGCGTGTCGTGGGAGGTCGTGGGCGCCAGCGGCTCCAAGCTGAGCATCACCGCGCTGGCGGCGACCAGCATCCGCACGTGCCCGGCAATCTGTTCCCATTCCGGCGGGGCCTGCTGCGGCCGGTAGCCGGTGATCGTTGCCGAGGTTTCCGCGTCGAGGGTGACACCCCATCCATGGCGGCAGAACAACCTGCCGTTACGGAGGGCGACGACATCTACCGAAAGGAGCCGTTTGTCATGGTCGGAGGACGGGGGCGTTCGGTTTCTCCCCGGGAGTTGGCCGACGACCCGGAGAACTGGCCCCACGCGGACCTGTCCGGCCACCCGGCCGCTGCCGTCGTCCAGGCCATCGCCCCGGCTCTGCAAACTGTGATGGCCGAGCGAGGGCTGAGTTCCCGCCGGCTGGCCGAGATCAGCGGGGTGAACCGGCCGACCGTCAACGACGTGGCCGTCGGGCGTTGCTGGCCGGATGTGGCCACCATCGCCCAACTGGAGGCCGGCCTGGTCGTCCGGCATTGCGACGTCTCGGAACGCGCCTCGCCCGCGAGGTCATCATCGTCCCGAACGCGGGGCACCATCCATGGCTGGAAACACCCGACCAGTTCGGTGCAGCATTCCGCGCAGCAGTGGAGGGGCAGACCCGATGGGCCGACTGACTCACGAGCCCCAATCACTCAAACTTCGATGAGACTCGCTTACCTTCGCTGAGATAGAACAGGCGGGATCTTGTCGTTTCAGGGCTTCCGAATCGGGTTCGTCCTGGTTGGGGAGCCGCGGAGCGGGTGTCTGGGGAGGCCCGGGTGGTGCCAGGCCGACGTTCCCGTCACGAAGGAGCTGCACGAAAGAGGTGTGGCCAAGCTGGGAAAGAGGGCCGGGCAGAGTCGTCATCGGCACAGGCTTCGTTCGGCGGTGGTGGTAAGTGTCGCCGAGGTCTGGTCGAGGGGCAGGTTGCGGCCGGAGTGCAGCAGGTCGAAGCTGTCGAAGCTGGTCAGCAGCCAGAGCAGGTCGGTGGCCTGGTCGAGGGTGACATCAGGGCGCAGCGACCCCTGCTTGTCCAGGTGCTGAGCCAGCTCGGCCATCCCGGTGGCGCGGCCTTGCTCCATCCGCTGCACCGCGCCGCCCACCGCGGCGGTGTCCAGCAGCGCCATCGACGCAAGCACGCGCAACACGTCCCGGTGGGCCGCGTACATCTCGACGATCGCGTGGATCGCGCCGCGCAGCGCCTCGCGGGCGTCGGGATGGGCCGACGCTTGGAGCATGCGGTCGAAGCCGCCGCGCTGCAGCAGGTCCGCGCCGACCGCGTCGAAGAGCCCGGCGCGTGAGCCGAAGACGAGATAGACGGTAGGGCGCGCGACGCGTGCCATGCGGGCGATGCGATCGATGCTGACCGGTTCCGATGGCGCTTCGCGCAGCCGTTGGTAGACCGCGTCGAGGATGCGGCGCCGGGTCTCCTGTGCCGCCTCTGCGCGGAGGCGCTGTTCGTACTTCCGGGTGGCCATGGGACTCATCCTAGCATTGAGTTGACAGTATGTATTTTGGAATACATGATGTCGCTCTAAATCGAGGCGACGGTCGCCGCAGGACGGTGACAGTCGATCCCGACGGCCAATGCGAGGAGCCTGTTGTGCACGTGATGATCCGCTGGAAGATCAAGCCCGATCAGGTGGAGCGTGAACTGGAGTTGCTGCGTGCGGTCTACGAGGACATGCACGCGGTTCGGCCAGAAGGCCTGCGCTACGCCACCTTCCAGCTCGACGACGGGGCGACCTTCGTGGACGTGGCCGAGATGGCCGACGGTCCCGGGGTGTTGCAGCAGGTGGAGGCCTTCCAGCACTACCGGGCCACCCTGGACGAGCGGTGCGACGAGCCCCCTGCCGTCACCGTGCTGCACGAAGTAGGCGCCTACCGCTTCCCCTGACGTCACCCGATCAATGGTTCAAGGCCCAAGTCACACACGTATACGAGAGTTCCGGAAGGCAACCCGTCATGCGATCCACGATCCAGCCGCCCACCGCCGACCAGGCCGAACTCACCAGCAGACCGAAGGTGGCGATCATCGTCGGCAGCACCCGCCCGGGCCGCAAGGCCGAGGCCGTCGCGGCCTGGGTGCACGACCTCGCCGCCCGCCGCGACGACGCGACCTTCGAGGTCGTGGACATCGCCGACTACACGCTGCCCCATCTGGACGAGCCCGTCCCGCCGCGCGCCGGCCACTACAGCCACCCTCACACCCATGCCTGGGCACAGAAGATCGGCGCCTACGACGCGTACGTCTTCGTGACCCCCGAGTACAACGCCTCGGTCCCCGGTGCGCTGAAGAACGCCATCGACTTCCTGTACGCCGAGTGGAACGGCAAGGCCGCAGGATTCGTCGGCTACGGCATCCAGGGCGGTACTCGAGCCGTCGAACACCTGCGGCAGATCCTCGGCGACCTGGAAGTCGTCGACATGCCCACGACGGTCGCCTTGACCCTCGCCGACGACTTCCAGGACCACACCTACTTCACGCCGAGCGCCGTGCCGACCAAGAACGTCGCCCTCATGCTTGACGAGCTCGTAGCGCGAACCGCGCAATCGAAGGGAGCGGGGCGGTCATGCCCCGGCTGACGAGGTGCATCGCCGTGCCCACGGAGATCAGCGCGAACAACACCGCGCCGAGCGGCTTCAGGTCGTCGCGACAGCGCAAGTGCCGGCCATGAGCGTGGTCGGTCAGCCGGGCGTAGGCGGCCGATCGGGCCAGCATCTCGTTGACCAGCTTGGCCTCTCACGCTCACCCGTGGCGTCGACGACCTTCGTCCAGGCGTCGAGGACGGCGAGGGTCTGGTCAAGGTCCGACGGTTCGACGGGGCGTTCCAGCACTAGACCGGCTGTGCCGCAGCGGTCGGCGAGTTCATCGGCGCCCGCCGGTGGGGCGGTTCGCCAGTCCCGCGGCGAAGTTCACCACGTCCGCGCTGTAAGGGTTGAGGTGCACAAGCTCATTACATCAGCCTGTTCGTCATGACGCGCACAGCAACAGAGCACGATATTTCGGAACTCGTCCGCCTCCGGGCACTGTTCTTCGACGACCTCGGCGGCGACTTCTTCAACCCCGCGAACGTCGGTGACGACTGGCGCGACGCGCTCGCACGCGTTCCCAAGCAGAAGCTGACCGAACCCGACTGCCGGATCCTGGTCGTGGACGGCGACACGGGCCTGGCCGCCTGCGGCATCGGCACGATCGAACAGTGGTTCCCCGGTCCCCACTCCCGCAACGGGAGGATCGGCCACGTCATCGGCATGGTCACCGACCCGTCGTACCGGCGGCGTGGGCATTGCCGGGCGATCATGCTCGGTCTGCTCGACTGGTTCCGCGACCGCGACGCCGTACGGGTCGACCTCACCGCCTCCAGCCAGGCGGAACCGCTCCTGCCCAGCTCTTGGCGGTGTTCGCAGGCCCAGCCCCGCAGGACCATGCAGGCGCAGTCCGTAGCCTGAGGCGCGGTGTCTCTTCATCGGCCCTCATCCACCCGTTGGCCGGCAGTCGTCGCCGTCGCGGTCGGTCGCCAGGGTGGCGCGGATAGCGGCGATGGGTACGGTGGCCTGGGCTCAGGCGGTCATTCGGCCGTTGCGGTGGCGATCGCTGCAGGTCGGGCGCGTGCCTGGGCCTGATGGCGGTATCTGCCTGGCGCGAGGTGGAAATGCCTTTTGAAGGCGTTGGCGAAGGCGAACTCCGAGGTGTAGCCGACGCGGGCAGCCACGGCGTCCAGGGAGGAGGCGGGTTCGAGGAGGAGCCGGGCGGCCATGGTCATGCGCCACCAGGTCAGATAGGTCAGGGGTGGCTGGCCGGTGAGGGAGCCGAAACGGCGGGAGAAGGTGGCCCGGGACATCCTTGCCCTGTCGGCCAGTTCCTGCACGGTCCAGGGGTGGGCCGGGTCGTCGTGCATGGCGTTGAGCGCGGCGCTGATGTCCGGCGCTGCCAGCGCTGCGGCCCAGCCCGTCGCGGTCCCGCCTCGGGGGTGCGCCTCGAACCAGACTCGCAGGACGTACAGGAGAAGCATGTCCAGCGCCACGGGCAGGAGGGCGGCGGCGCCGAGGCGACGGCTGTCGATCTCGGCGCCGAGGACCTCCACGGCTGCCCGCAGCCCTGCGTGGTGGCCGGGGCGGGCCGGGATGTGGATGGTCCCGGGCAGCTCGCGCAGGAGGGGGTG
>NZ_JAAAHR010000221.1:0-12795 GCF_009908215.1 Nonomuraea sp. K271
CGCGAAAGGAGATAGCCCCGTGCCCGAAACCCTGCCGGTGATCCACTACCGCTGCTGCACCTGCGGCGGCACCGGCCTGCACTCCGAAGGCGACCGGTGCGCCGACTGCGACGGCACCGGCATCGACAACCACGGCGCATAGCGCAGCGCCCCCGGCCTGGCCGCACATCCGCCAAGACGAACGCCAGGTCGGGGGCCATCCCCATCACCCGAACGAGTGAGAGGAGGTCTCCATCTTGCCTGCAACCCACGCCAACGCGCACGCCATCACCGGCATGATCAAGCGCCTCAGCCGGCCCGACTACGACCGCTGGGCATCGCAGGTCCGCCACACCGGCGGCTGCCGCCAGCCCATCCACCTGCGCGGCAAGGTCGACCACTACGACCAAGCCACCGGCAGACTCCTGCACCGCTACACCACCCGCAGCGAACCCGACGGCGTCCTACGCGTCCCGTGCAAGACCCGCCGCGCCACCCGCTGCCCCGCCTGCGCCGAGACCTACCGTGCCGACACCTACCACCTCATCCGCGCCGGTCTCATCGGCGGCAAGGGTGTCCCCGAGACGGTCACGAGCCACCCGACGCTGTTCGTCACGCTCACGGCCCCGTCCTTCGGCACTGTCCACAGTCGCCGCGCGCACGGCGGCAAGGTGCACCCCTGCCGCTCCCGCCGCAACGCCACTACCTGCCCGCATGGCCGGGTCATGTCCTGCACCGAACGCCACAGCAAGGATGACCCTCGCCTCGGCGAATCGCTCTGCCCCGACTGCTACGACTACACCGGCAGCGTCCTGTTCAACGCACTCGCGCCACTGCTGTGGAAACGCTTCGCCGACTCCCTACGCCGCCACCTCGCCAAACTCGGCGGCCTCCTCCTCAAAGAGCTGCGCCACCACCTGACCCTCTCCTTCGCCAAGGTTGCCGAATACCAGCGGCGCGGCGTGGTCCACTTCCACGCCGTCATCCGCCTCGACGGCCCCGGCGGACCCACCGCACCACCACCGACCTGGGCCACCACCGACACCCTGACCCAAGCCATCCACCACGCCGCCCAAGCCGTCTCCGCCACCGCACCCGCCCACGCCGACCAGCCAGAGCGAACCTTGCGCTGGGGAACTCAGCTCGACATCCGCCCCATCACCTTGAACGGCGACCTCACCGAACAAGCCGTCGCCGGCTACATCGCCAAGTACGCCACCAAAGCCGCCGAATGCGTCGGCACACTTGACCGCCGCATCAACCCGCTCGACGACCTGACCGCCTACAACCTGCGCGACCACGCCCGCCGCCTCATCACCACCTGCCTACAGCTCGACACCCAACCCGAATTGGCCGACCTCCGCCTCGCCGACTGGGCCCACATGCTCGGCTTCCGAGGCCACTTCTCCACCCGCTCCCGCCACTACTCCACCACCCTCGGCGAACTCCGCGCCGACCGAGAACACCACGCCCGCGACACCGACATCACCACCGGCCGCCTCCCCCTCTTCGACGAAGACACCGTCCTCGTCATCAGCGAATGGGAGTACGCAGGCAAGGGCCACTCCTCCGGCGACTACCTCCTCGCTGCCGCAATCACTGGAGGGTGCCTATGAGCACCCTCGCCAAGCTCTGGACCGTGGAGGACGTAGCCACCTTCCTTGGTGTCCCGGTCGCGACGCTCTACCAATGGCGACATCACCGCACCGGCCCCAGAGGCCACCGGATCGGCCGACACCTGCGCTACGTGCCCGAGGACGTCATGTCCTGGGTCCAGGATCAGGAGTAGCCCATGGCCTTCGTGAAGGACCTGTGGACCAAGGCAGTTCGGGACCAGGACGGCAAGCCGCGGAAGGTCAGGACCACGCGGTACGGCAAGGGGAAGCGCTGGCTCGCCGTCTGGGTGGACCCCGACGGTAAGGAGTGCTCGACCGCCTACGATCGCAAGGCCGACGCCGAGCGCAAGATCGCCGCTATGGGCGCCGACATCGCCCGTGGCGACTACATCGACCCGAACGCCGGCAAGGTGCTCTTCGGCGAGCTGGCCGAACGCTGGCTCGCCTCGCGCATCGTGGACCCGTCGACCAAGATCCGTTACGAGTACATCCACCGGCTCCACGTCGCGCCGGCCTTCGCCAAGCGCCAGGTGAAAGCCGTCAAACCGTCGCACGTACAGGCGTGGATCAGCGACCTGAGCAGCCGCTTCGGCACCTCGACCGTCCAGACCGCGTTCCTCGTCCTCCAGGGCGTTTTCAGCCTCGCCGTCGCCGACGAGGTCATCAAGCGCAGCCCTGCCAAGTCACCGGTGGTGCAGGTGCCCAAGCGTGCTGCCGAGGAGATCATCGCGTGGTCGGACGAGAGAGTCAGCGCGGTGATCGACGCGCACCCTGACCTGTTCCGCCTGCTCCCCGTGATCGGGGCAGCCTGCGGACTGCGGCAGGGGGAGCTGTTCGGCCTCGCCCTGGAGGACTTCGACTTCGACGAACGCGTCCTCCGGGTACGTCGGCAGATCAAGAAGCTGGGCGGCGATCATGTGTATGCCCTGCCGAAGAACGACCGGGAGCGCGTCGTTCCGCTGCCCGACTGGGCGGCCGGGGCAGTCAAGCGGCACGTCTCGGTCTACCGCCCGCTGGTCTGCTCCTTGCCCTGGGAGAAGCTGGACGGCAAGCCGCGCACCCACAACCTGCTCTTCCGCTGGACGGACGACCGCCACATCAGGTCCCGCACCTACAGCGAGATCGTCTGGAAGCCCGCACTCGTCCAAGCGGGCGTGATCCCGCCACCGGGCAAGGACTCCCGCCAGCGCAGGCGCTACACCACCTCCCGCAAGGAGGGGCTGCACCAGCTCCGCCACTACTACGCGAGCGTCATGCTGGCCGGCGGCGTCTCGGTCAGGGAACTCGCGGAGTACCTCGGCCACGCCGACCCAGGATTCACCCTCCGCGTCTACGCCCACCTGATGCCCGGCTCCCACGACCGCGCCCGCAAGGCCATCGATGACCGCCTGTTCCGTCCACGCGAGGTCTCCCACGGAACAGGGACGGGACAGTGATCGTCTAAGGCCTGACCCCGACACAAAGAACCCCGCCTCCCAGCACAGGGGAGCGGGGTTCTCGCAGGTCAGGGGTTATCTGGCCAGATGCCGGCTGATCACGAGCCGCTGGATCTGGTTGGTGCCCTCGAAGATCTGCATGATCTTGGCTTCGCGCATGTACCGCTCGACCCGGAACTCCCGCGTGTACCCGTACCCGCCGAACACCTGCACCGCGTCCGTCGTCACCTTCATCGCCGCGTCCGTGGCGACCAGCTTGGCGACGCTCGCCTGCCGGCTGTACGGCAGCCCCGCGTCGCGGCGGCGGGCCGCGTCGAGGTACGTCGCCCGCGCGCTGTCCACCCCGGCCGCCATGTCGGCGAGCAGGAACCCGAGGCCCTGGTGGTCGATGATGCGCTTGCCGAAGGTCTGGCGTTCCTTGGCGTAGGCGACGGCCTCGTCGAGCGCGGCCTGGGCGAGGCCGGTGGCGCAGGCTGCGATGCCGAGCCGGCCGGAGTCGAGGGCGCTGAAGGCGATCTGCAGCCCCTGCCCCTCCTCGCCGATCAGCCGGTCGGGCTCCAGGACGGCGCCGTCCCAGTGGGCGCTGGTGGTGGGCACGGCGTGCAGTCCCATCTTCTCCTCGGGCCGCCCGAACGTCAGCCCGTCGGCCGTGCCGGGCGCGAGGAAGCAGGAGACGCCGCGTGATCCTTCGCCGGTGCGGGCGAACAGGGCGTAGAAGTCGGCGATGCCGCCATGGGTGATCCACGCCTTGTTGCCGGTGATGCGGTAGCCGTCCTCGACCCGTTCGGCCTTGCAGGTCAGGGCGCCGGCGTCGGATCCGGCCTGCGGCTCCGACAGGCTGTAGCCGCCGACGATCCGTCCTGCCAGCATGTCGGGCAGCCACCGTTCGCGCTGCTCGGTGGTGCCGTAGGCGAAGACGGGGAAGCAGGCGAGGGTGTGCACGCTGGTGGCGACCGCGACGGCCGCCCACCGCGTGGCCAGCTCCTCGATCACCTGCAGATAGACCTCGTACGGCTGCCCGCCGCCCCCCAGCTCCTCCGGGTACGGCAGCCCGAGCAGTCCCGCGCCGCCCAGCGTGGCGAACAGCCCGTCGGGGTAGGTCTCGGCGCGTTCGTGCTCGTCCACCCGGCGCGCGAGCTCCTTGTCGGCGATCTCGCGCGTCAGGTCGATGAGGTCCTTGGCGTCCTGGTCGGGAAGCAGGCGGTCGACGGTCACGGTCACTCCTGGGTCGACGGGGCGGGCTCGTCCAGCCGCGCCAGTGCGGTCCTGGCGCGCTCGCGGAATTCGGCGACCCGGGCGAGCTTGATGTCCTCGTACCCGCGGATCAGGTCGGGCAGGCCCGCGATCTCGGTGACGGCGGCGGCGGTGCCGGGGGTGAGGCGGGTCAGGGCGGCGCGCACGAGGTCACGGTATTCGGTGACGAGCTCGCGTTCGACGCGGCGTACCTTGGCCTGGCCGAACAGGTCGAGCGCCGTCCCGCGCAGCACCCGCGCGGCCCGCAGCCCGCGGAAGAGCACGGGGGCCGAGCGGCGGAGTCTGAGCTTGCGTTTCATGCCCATCGCGCGGAAGACCGGCGGGTGCAGGAGCACGGACACGGTCGCGTCCGCGCCGAACTCGCGTTCGCGCCGCTCCTGCTCGGCCGGGTCGAGGTGCAGGCGGGCCACTTCGTACTCGTCCTTGTAGGCCATGAGCTTGTGCAGGCCGCGGGCGTAGGCGAGGGCGATCTCGGCGCCTGCCCGCTCGCCGGCGCGCTCGACCGCGGCGGCGCGCACCCGGCGCACGTCCTCCGTGTACGTACGGGCGTACGTGGCGTTCTGGTAGCCGGTCAGGTCGGCGGCACGGGCGGCCACCACCTCGTCGAACCCTTCGGGCACCGGCGGGGGAGCCATGATCGCGCGTACGGCCGCCGGGTCGGACACGGCGGTGCGGCCCCAGCGGAAGGCGGCGAGGTTCTGCTCGACGGAGGCCCTGTTGAGGGTGATGGCCCGCTCGATGGACGCGGCCGAGACCGGCAGGCAGCCGAGCTGGTAGGCGGCGCCGAGCAGCAGCAGGTTGGCCGGCATGTGGTCACCGAACAGCACGTCGGCCAGTTCGTGGGCGGCCACGCACTCGACGGCCTTGACGGCCGGCACGACGCGGGCGACCGCGCCGGCGTGCCCGGGCACCGGAGCGCGGCCGGTCACCATGGCGGCGGTGGGCACGACGGAGGTGTTCAGCACGGCGATGGTACGTTCGGGCGCGGACACGGCCAGGTTGGCGTCGGCCGCCGCGCCCAGCAGGTCGAAGCCGATGAGCACGTCGGCCGTGCGGTGCGTGGCGCGCACGGAGCCCACGAGCGGGCGCGGCGAGATCCGCACGTCGCTGACCACGGGCCCGCCCTTCTGCGCCAGCCCCGTCTGTTCGAGGCCGGCCGTGTGCAGGCCGTCGAGGTGGGCCGCCATCTGCAGGATCTGGGAGACGGTGACGACGCCGGTGCCGCCGATGCCGGGCATCCTGATGAGCGCGTCGTCGCCCACCCGCACGGCGGGCTCGGGCGGCTCGGCGGGCAGGGGAGGGGCCTGGCGTGGCCGCTTGGTGCCCGGCTCGACCAGCAGGAACGACGGGCAGTCGCCCTTGAGGCAGCTCAGGTCGGTGTTGCAGGACGCCTGGTGGATGCGGGTCTTGCGGCCGTACTCGGTCTCGACCGGCTGCACGGACAGGCACGTCGAGACGTCGCCGCAGTCGCCGCAGCCTTCGCACACCCGCTCGTTGATGACGACCTTCTCGGTGGGGGTGGGCAGTTTGCCGCGTTTACGCAGTCGCCGCTCCTCGGCGGCGCACCGGTCGTCGTGAATGAGCACCGTCACGCCGTCGAGCGCGGCCAGCTCCTTCTCCACCTCGGGCAGGTCGTCGCGGTGCCGTACGGACGCGATCGGCGCCAGTGACACCCCGCGGTACGTCTCCGGCTCCGGCGTGGTGACCACGACGCGGCGTACGCCCTCCAACTCCAGCTCCCGCGTAAGCGTCGGCACGTCGAGCCGGCCCTCCGCGCGTTGCCCGCCGGTCATGGCCACGGCGTCGTTGTAGAGCAGCTTGTACGTCATCGTCACCCCGGCGGCCACCGCTGCCCTGATCGCCAGCGAACCGGAGTGGTGGAAGGTGCCGTCGCCGAGGTTCTGCACGAAGTGCCGGTCCTCGGTGAACGGCGTCAGCCCGATCCACTGCGCGCCCTCGCCGCCCATCTGGGTGATGCCGACCTGGGTGCCGCGCCCGTGCCCGTCCAGCGCGATCATCGCGTGGCAGCCGATGCCGACGCCGACGAGCGTCCCGTCGGAGGTGCGGGTGGAGGTGTTGTGCGGGCAGCCCGAGCAGAAGTACGGGGTGCGCGCGGCGACCAGGGGAAGCAGGGGGCGCGACTTCTTCGGCGCGCCCCCTGCCTGGTCAGGGCCGAGGGTGACGGCGGGGCGGGGCAGGCGGTCGGGGTCCAGGCACGCGAGCAGGGCCTTGGCGACGTCCTCCGCGCCCAGGGTGCCGCGGGCCGTCAGCAGTTCCCTGCCCAGCACGGCGGGTACCCGGTCGCGGCCGTACAGGGCCTGTTTGAGCTGCCCCTCCAGGAACGGCACCTTGTCCTCGACGACGAGCACGCGGTCGAGGTCGCACGTCATGGCGGCCAGCTCGGCGTGGTCGAGCGGGAACGGCATCGCGAGCCGGATCAGCCGCAGCCCGGCGTCGTCGAGGGCGGGCCGGTCGAGCCCCAGGTCGGCCAGCGCCCGCAGCACCACAGCGTACGTCGTGCCGGACGCGACGATCCCCAGCGCCGTGTTGCCCTCGCCCGACATCACCCGGTTGAGCCGGTGGGTGCGGGCGTACGCGCGGGCCAGGTCGAGACGGCGGGTCAGCAGGTCGTGCTCCGCGTCCAGCGCCGCCGCGCCCAGCAGGATCGGGGACGACGCGCGGGCCGCGCGGTCGGGGGCCGGGATGTGCTCGCGCAGCGGGGCGAGGTCGACGGTGGCGGAGGCGTCGGCGATGTCGGCCACGATCTTCAGCCCGGCCCACAGACCGGTCGCGCGCGACAGGGCCACCGCGTGCAGCCCGAACTCGATGATCTCGGCGACCGAGCCGGGCGCGAGCAGCGGCATGGCCAGGCTCTGGCACATCGGCTCACAGGAGCTGGGCAGCGTGGACGACTTGCAGCCGGGGTCGTCGCCGATCCAGGCCACCGCCCCGCCGAGCGGGGCCGTTCCCGCCGTGTTGGCGTGTCTGATGGCGTCGGCGGCCCGGTCGAGGCCGGGGTTCTTGCCGTACCAGAAGCCCGTCACACCCTCGTGGCGGCGGCCCGGCACCTGGTCGAGCAGCTGAGTGCCGGCCACCGCCGTGGCCGCGAGCTCCTCGTTCAGTCCCGGCTTGAACACCACGCCCATGTCGTCCAGGAAGCGCGCCGCCCGCCCCATCTCCAGGTCCACACCGCCCAGCGGGGATCCCTGGTAGCCGGACACGAACGCCCGCGTGTCCAGCCCGCGCGCCCGGTCGAGCCTGCGCTGCTCCAGCGTCAGGCGCACCAGGGCCTGGACGCCGGAGATGAGCACCCGGCCGTCGGGCGCCGCGTACTTGTCGTCGAGTGTCACGGGGGCGGAAGTCTCGCTGGGGCTCATGCGACCTCCTGGCTTCGTACGTGGGATTCCCAGCACAGCAATGTGGGCACACTATGCGCAAGTATGGGATGAGAAGGCGCTCGCAAGACGCAAACAATGTACGGTGACTCGACCGATGGCCGAATTTGTTTGCGCCGAAGGGAAGGTCTCTCGCATGCCGGACGTCGACGACATCGACCACCAGGTGCTGCGCCTGCTGCGGGAGGACGGGCGCAGGACGTTCTCCGAGATGGCCGAGCGGGTCGGCCTGTCGGTGGCCGCCGTCAAACGGCGCGTCGACCGGCTCAGGGACCTGGGCGTGATCACCGGGTTCACCGTCCAGATCGACTACGCCAAGCTCGGATGGGGCATCGAGGCGTTCACGGAGCTGCGCTACCCCGGCACCACCCCGGTCAGCGAGATCGTCCGCACAGCCACCGACGTGCCCGAGGTGCAGGAGGTCTTCACGATCGCCGGCGACCCCGACGCGCTGATCCACGTACGGGTGCGCGACCTCGGGCACCTCCAGCAGGTGATCGACCGGCTGCGCAGGGCCGGCGACGTGACGGGCACGAAGACGCTCCTGGTGCTCGGTACGTGGACGCGCGACGCGCTGGCGCCGCGCAGCGGCTGGAGTCAGGGCATCCCGCTGACCCGGTCGCGGCGGGAGAAATAGCGTACGAGCAGGCCGATCGCCAGCAGCACCGCCGTCCCGAGACCGAGCATCCAGACCGACACGCCGGTCATGGGGAGCGGCCGCCCGTCGTCGAGCCGCTGGGCGCGCGGCGCCCGATCCCGCTCCCGATCCCGCTTCCGCTCGGCCGCGCGGTGCTCGTGCGGCTCCGCTTGCTCGCCGGGGGCGGCGTGGCGCGGCTCGTGCCCAGGCCGCGCGCGGTTCTTCTCGGAGGGTTTCCCGGCCGGGGTGGCCTCGTCCGGGGAGGGCGCGCCGTCCGGGGCGGGTGCCCGTTGCGGCTCGATGGCGGTGGACGTGCAGGCGCGGTTGTTCGTGGTGTTCGCCTCGTCGCTTTCGGCGCTGACGGTGGCGCAGTTCTCGACCGGTCCGGGCTCGCCGGGCGCGAGCGTGAACATGAACGTCCTGCTCTCGCGCGGCGCGAGCGTGCCGAGGGGGCAGACGAGCGACGGGCCGACTCCCGGGCACTCCGCCGGGCGGTCGGCGATCGCAGCCCGGCCGCCGGCCGGGTGGCGCACCGTCACGCCGGTCGCCGGCGTGAGCCCCTCGTTGACCACGGTCACCGCGTACGCGATGGCACCGCCGGCGGTGAGCGTTGCCGCCTTGGTGATCGTGACGTCGGCCCCGGCCGCCCTGGTCTCGGTGACCAGCTGGGAGGAGTCGCCCTGAGCGCCCGACGCGGTGACCTCGGCCCGGCTGGTGAGCGCGGTGCCGTCGGAGAGCCCGGAGTCGATCACGACGGGGAACGAACGGGTCACGCTCCGGCCCGCCGGGATCCTCAGGGCCGGTCCGCCGCAGGTGATGGTCCGGCCGGTGAGGTCGCACCCGTCGGGGAGCGGCCCGGGGGACACGTGCTCGTCGAGGGCGCCGGTGATGGTCACGGCCTCGGCGGTCGCCTCCCCGACGTTGGTGACGGTCACCGTGTGGACGGCCGGCCTGCCGATGAGCAACGGGTCGGGGACGACGCTCTGAGCGATCCGCAGGCCCGCGACCGCCGGCCCGCTTCTCGCCGCCGGCCCGCCGCCTGAAGGCGGCCCGCCCATCGACGGTGATCCGCTCGTGAACGGTGATCTGCCGGCATCGAACCCGCCCGCCTCGGCTGGAGCGGCCGCGCCGCCGCCCAGCGCGGCCAGCGTGATGACCGTCGCGACCCGGGCCATGCCCATGTCCTACCCCCGCGTTGACCGCCGTGCCTGCTCGACCCGGGGCCGATCTTTCTACCGGCCGGTGAGGCGGCGGCGGGGTGCACACCGGAATCATGCGCCGCCGTGGCGGATTCTTTGCCGGGACGCCGTTCCGCGCTCGACGAACGTGCCTCGAAACGCGCCCCGGCGACACGTAGGGTCGGTGTCATGCCGAAGGCCGCGCGCTACGACGAGGTCGCCGGCTTCTACACGGCCGGCTGGACCGACGACGTCGACGATCCCGCGTCCGTGCAGCCTCTGCACGACGGCGGATGATCCCTCGTGAGAGCTACCCCGATTGTTCGTTCCAGGGGGATGGTATGCCCCGCCGCGATCTCTAATCTCCGTTGCACCGCGGAAAACACCGCGAGAAACCTGATCGAGAGGATCGCGCTCGTGGCGTCCACGGAGCACCAGGAGAACACCACCCCGCAGGACGACCTCTCCGCGGGGCGGCGCCGGTTGCGTACGTTCCGGTTTCCCGTCCTGCTGGTCGCGTTGTTCGCTGTGATGGTGGCCGGCGCCGGCATCAACCAGCTCGTCTCGCCCGTACCGATGCTCGCCCTGCCGGTGGGGATCGGCCTGGCCTTCGCCGCCGTGACCTGCTACCGGCGGCTCTGCCGGGTCGTCGAGCTCCGTCCGGGCATCCCCGAACTGGAGAGGACGGGCCGATGGTCCCTGTTGCGGCGCGGGGCGCTGCTCGGGTCCGGCCTGTTCGTCGCGTTGATGGTGCTGATCGCGGTGTTCGGCGGCTGGCAGGGGGTGTCCTGGGGTTCCTTCGGCGGGTTCCTCGGCACCGCGGGCATGATGGCGAGCGTCGCCGTCGCCGAGGAACTGGTGTTCCGCGGGGTCGTGTTCCGCATCATGGAGGAACGCACCGGCACCGTGATCGCTTTGGTCGTGTCCACGCTGCTGTTCGGCGCGACCCACCTGGTCAACACCAACGCCACGCTCTGGGGCGCCCTCGCGATCGCCCTCACGGGCGGGACCATGACGACCGCCGCCTACGTCGTCACCCGCTCGCTGTGGCTGCCCATCGGCCTGCACTTCGCCTGGAACTTCACCCACGCCGGGGTCTTCGGCGTCATGCTCTCCGGATCGGACGTGCCGCCCCACGGCCTGCTGAACGTCACGCTGTCCGGCCCGTCCGCGCTGACCGGCGGCGCCTTCGGACCCGAGGCCAGCCTGCTCGCCCTGCTGGTCTGCCTGGCCCCCACGATCGTCCTGCTGCGACGGGCGGCCCGCGCGGGCCAGATCCGGCACCGCCCCCGCCGCGCCGGGCCCTCCGCCTGACGCACGCGCCGGCGGGGTCGCTACGGCGAAACGTCACAAGGAGCACATGAGAGTTGTCATCGGCGCTTGGTTACTCGGGCTACTGCCGCTTCCGCTCCCTGTCCGGAAGGGTCGTTCACGTGACGTTCTGCCACTCGGACAGGGAAAGATCATTATGAGAATGCACGCTGCGGGGTCACTGCTGCTGTTGCTGACGATGGCCGTGGGCGCGGCGCCGCCGAGCGCCGCCTCGGCGGCCGTGTCGCCGGACCGGAAGGCTGCCGCCGAGGCGGTGCCGGCCGGAGGAGTGACCGGAGTGCGGGTGCCGAAGCTGAAATGGGCCCCGTGCGCTGACAAGTCGGGCCTGCAGTGCGCCACCGCGGAGGTGCCGCTCGACTACACGCGTCCGCGTGGCCGGACGGTGAGCCTGGCGCTGGCCAAGATCCCCGCCGCGGATCCCGCCCGGCGGCTGGGGTCCCTGGTGGTGAACCGGGGCGGCCCCGGCTACTCGGCCGTCGACTACCTGGGAGGCATCGTCGCGGGCACGGTGGCCGGCCCGGTGAACGCCGACGTGCGGGCCAGGTACGACATCATCGGTGTCGATCCGCGTGGCTCGGGGCGGAGCGTGCCGGCCGTACAGTGCTTCGAGGACGCGGAGGAGGCGGCCGCGCTCTCCCGCGGCGTGTCCAACGTGCCGCTGACGGCGGCGGAGAAGAAGAAAAGGGCCGAGGCCGACTCCCGTTACGCGGGCATGTGCCGCGCGCGGAGCGGCACCCTGCTCGACCACGTCAGCAGCGTCGCGATAGCGCGCGACCTCGACGTGGTGCGTGCGGCGCTCGGCGAGAAGCGGCTGAACTATCTGGGCCAGTCCTACGGCACCTACCTCGGCATGGTCTACGCGAACCTCTTCACGAGCAGGACGGGCCGGTTCGTCTTCGACAGCGTCATCGACCCCACGCGGAGAGACACGGGCGTGCCGGGCACCACGCCGTCGGCCCGTACCGGCAGCGACGTCGCCACCAAGCAGACGCTGGAGGAGTTCTTCCGGCTGTGCGGGGATGGCGGCGATCGGTGCGGGTTCGGCGACGGTGACCCGGAGGCGGCCTTCGAGCACATCCTCAAGAAGCTGCGCAAGGGGCCCGTGCCGCTCAAGGCGGGCGACGGCACCACCGTCCCGCTCACCTACTCGTTCGTGGTCACGTGGACCGGGCAGTGGCTCTACCAGCCGATGTACTGGAACGTCAAGGGTGGCGGGGCGCCGTTCCTGAAGGCCGTCAGCGAGGCGATCGAGAATCCGTCAGGCGCTCCGGGCGCGGCCCTCGCGGCTGAGGTGACGCAGTTGCAGCAGATCGGCGTCGGCGGTCTGTCCTACACCACGCCGATCACCGCCGCCTATCTTGGCGTCACCTGCGGGGAGACGGACGGCCCCAGGACCGCCAGGAAGCTGGGGCAGCTCGCGACGGAACGCGACCGCCGCGCGGGCCCGTTCGGTACGCTGCGCGCCTACGCCGACAGCCCGTGCGTGTCCTGGAAGAGCAGGAACGAGCTGCGGCACGAGGGCCCGTGGAACGCCCGCACCGGCGAGCCCGTGCTCATCCTGAGCAGCAGGTTCGACCCGGCCACTCCCCTGTGGTCGGCCCAGCGTGTGCACAGGATGCTGCCGAACAGCCGGCTGCTGATCAACGAGGGCTGGGGCCATGTGACGGCCCAGCAGTCCACCTGCATGGTGGAGGCGACGTCCCGCTATCTGACGGACGGCACGCTGCCTGCCGGCGGAGCCACGTGCCGGCCAGACACGATCCCGTTCGCCGGCTGAGGCGCTCGCCCCTGGTGGCGGCCGCCTGTGAAGGCGGCCACCACCCAGGAGCGGGGATCAGGAACTGGGGCAGGTGTCGCGGTATTCCTCGATGGCGAGGCCGCTGGGCGCCGGGCAGAGGAATTGCTCGTAGCGGGTGTCCTCGTCGACGAACCGCTTGAGCCAGGACACCATCGACTTGGCCATCGTGG
>NZ_JAAAHR010000222.1:0-12603 GCF_009908215.1 Nonomuraea sp. K271
GCCACCAGCTCACCCAACGCCATCGCCGCCGGCAACTTCACCGCCCCCTCCCGCTCCAACCGCACATGCCCCACCCACACCGAACCATCACCCGTACACACCAACACGGCCCCCTCACGCCGCGCCACCACCTCACCCGGCACCCCACCCGGCAACTCCGGACCCCGATACACGTCAAACACCCGCACCGGAAGATCACACAACCGCGTCCGCCCACCCGGCGACCCATCCGCCGCCCGCACCCGGCGCACGATCTCCTCACTCGAATCCGCCCAGGCGAACTCCCGATCCGCATGCCGCATCGCCCGGCGCAGCCGCCCCCGCACCTCCGGCGAACGATAATCCAGCGGCACCGGCACGAACGACGCGTCCGCCGCCTTCCCCGCCACCTCCACCACCAGCTCGACCGCCGCATCGGCCACCGGCCCGTTGTACAACGCCGACTTACGCGGCGGCTCCGACGGCATCGCGAAAACCCGATACCCCCAGATCGGACCCGCGTCCATCTCCTCCACCGCCTGCAACGCCGTCACCCCCCACTCAGCCTCGGCATCCACGATCGCCCAATCCAGCGACGACGGCCCACGATCCCCAGGAGGCCCAGGATGAATGATCACCGTACGGTGCCCCTGCCACAACGCCGCCGGCACCCGCTCCTTCAAAAACGGGCAGATCACCAGATCCGGCTTGGCCAGCTCGGCCGCCTCCACCATCGCCTGCTCGGAGACGGCCAGCTCGACACTCACCTCATGACCCTCCCTCCGCAACGCCAGCCAGGCACGCTGGGTCAGGCCGTTGAACGCGGAGCAGAGCAGCAAGATACGCAACGCGGTACTTCCTTCAGGACAAGGGAGACGACACGACGCACGGGCACGGGGGACCGGACTCAGCCGGACGGGTGAACCCACTGGTCTCGGACATTACAGTCCGTCCCATATGACCCATACATGCCTTCGATGCTGACACGAAACTCACACCACCGCTGACACTTCACCGCAAAAACCCCTGCTGACCAGCCCCGATTAGTCCCATTTGCCCACAAACATCACGCTCTGCGACGTGGTCACACCCGTCGGCGACCGGCAGGGCAACCCGAGGAGCGGCCCGCGATCCGCCACGGCCGGGGGAGGACCCCCCGCAAAGGGCCTGCCTGACCACAACCGCACGCGCGCGTCCACAAGGGAGGGAATGACAGGAATGAGGGCAGGCCAGGAAGCCCGGCGGAACCGGCACGAACACCCGACACCACCGGACAAGTAGCGCGAAAGCTGGACACACCACCCGATACCAGACAGAATCCCTGTTCTGTCTGGTATCAGGAAAGGCTCCCGCAGGGACGCCAGGAAAGGGGCCGCCGGACCCTACAGGCGGTTGACGAACCTCGAGGCGGCCCGCTGGCTCATGCCGGTCTCGCCGCGTACGAGGAAGACGGCCTCACGGATCTGGCCGAGCGCCTTGAGTTCCCGCGCCTGGTCCACAAGATCCACACTGGGGTTCGGCCGGTTGCGCGGCGCCTTGGTGAGCCGTACGGCCCAGATGATCAACCAGATGACGGCGGCGGTGATGACGGCCGTCAGCGCGACGAGGCTCGGGGTGGTGACCTCCAGGGGTGACATGTGTGAGCGTCTTCCCGGGATGGAACGGTTTATGCGGGCCGCTTCCGTAGTTGCTTGATAATGAACATTATGTCAAGTAGAGGTGGTGCGGGGGTCTGACGGCTGGTTTGACGGCCTGTTGATTCGCTGTCCTTGGGGGTTTCCGGGGCTTAGGGTGGGGATTCTGCCATTCGCGCCGCGAGAGGAGCAGCACGTGGGGATCCAGTCGGTGTTATGCCAGGTGTGTCAGGGGGTTCTGCCCGCTTCGGGTAAGGAGGCGTACACGGCGTTGCGGGGGCGGCTGATCGTGTCGAACGGCTACTGCGCGGGCGGATGCGCCGAGCGGCGTGCCGAACAGGAGGCCGGGCAGGACGCCGTGCAGCCGGTGCATCAGCGTCCGGTGCCGCAGCCGGTCGCGCCGGTGGCTTCGCGGCCGGTGGCGGCTTCGGGTGCGGGGCCGGTCCGGTTGGCGCGTTAGCCGGTGTGGTGGCCGGTGTGGTGGCCGGTGTGGTGGCCGGTGTGGTGGCCGGTGTCCCGGTCGGTGGTGTGCCAGTAGTCGCGGGTGCGTACGGCGAGTCCGTCGGGGTCGAAGGTGACGAAGACGCAGCCTGCGAGGGTGGTGGGGCGGCCGTTGTCGAGGGCGTGGACCTGGAATTCGATGGCGGCGTGGTCGCCGTCGACGAGGGGTGCGGCGAAGGTGACGTGGGGGTCGGTCTCGCCGGTGAATGACCAGGTGATGTAGTCGGCGATGGCGTGTTTGCCCTGGTGGGGCGGGCGGAAGGGCATGCTGGTGTGGACGGCGTCGTCGTGGTAGAGGGCGATGATGGCGTCGGTGTCGTGGTGGGTCCAGCCGTGTTGCCAGGTGTCGGCGAAGCGTTGGGCGGCGGCGCGGGTGTTCATGGTGTTCATTGTGGTGGGCCGGCGTCCACGTGCCACCTAATAGGTACCTATATGGGTATTTCTCCCGTCTTGTGGTTGGGGGTGCGGCGGCAAGCTACGTGAGGACCACTCACCAGCCCCCGAGGGAGAGGATCGGACGTTGCGCGCCATCGACCGGCGAGGAGCCCGCCCCCGGACACCCGCCGTACGACTCCCCTCCCGCAACGCGCTCCTGGCCGTGGCCGACGCGCTCGCCGTACGCACCGGATGGGCGGGGCGCGAGCGTGAGGCGTCGTGGTCGTTGTCGGCGCGGCCGTCGGCGGTGCGTGCCGCGCGCCGGCTGGCCACGGCGCGGTTGTCGGCGTGGGGTCTGCACCGGCAGGCCGAGACCGCCGAGTTGCTCGTCGGCGAGCTCGTCTCCGACGCGCTGCGCCGTTGCGACGGCCGGATCAGGCTCGAACTGCGGGTGGAGGACGGGTTGCTGCGCTGCGAGGTGAGCGGCGTGTTCGCCGGTCCGGGTGCGCGGCCGGGCCCTGCGCCGCATCGGTCGTTGCTGGCGCGGCTGGCGTGCTGCTGGGGCGTCTGCGGGCAGGTGGCGTGGTTCGAGTTGCCGGCCGGCGGCGGCTGCGTGCACTGACCGGGCAGGTCACCCCCCTGCCGCGGGCCGGTCCTGGGTGCGGGCCTGCTCCCCTGCCCACGCCGCGATCTGGGAGCGGGAGCTGAAACCCAGTTTGGTCAGGATGTGCTCGATGTGACCTTCGGCGGTGCGCTGCGAGATCACCAGGCAGGCGCCGATCTCTTTGTTGGTCAGGCCGCGGGCCACGAGGTGGGCGATCTCGCTTTCGCGGCGGGTCAGCCGGTCTAGCCGCTGTCTGCCCTTGCCGCGGCCGGTGAGCGGCTCTTCCTGCAGGATGTAGGCGAGTGCCTCGTCCAGCGGCATGCGGGCGCCGCGTCGCACGGCCGCGCTGTAGGTGTCCTCCCCCAGTGCCTGACGGGTGTCCTGTTCGCAGGCGTCGTGGTGGCCGGCCAGGTGGCCGTAGCCGGACAGGGGTGCGCCGACGGACGCCCACACGGTCTGCAGGATGCCCAGCAGGCGGGCGGCGCGCTGGTGGCGGCGCTGGGTGGCGGAGATCCAGGCGAGCGCTTCGACGGTGATGCCGATGCCGAGGTAGTCGCCGAGGCTGCGGGTGACCGTCAGTGCCTTGCGTTGCAGGTTGGTGGCGCGGCGCAGGTCTCCTTGCCGCCATGCCTGGATGCCGAGTGCCATCATGGCGTACGCGCGGTGCCAGCTTTCGTGGTGGCTTTCGCACAGGGCCAGGCACCGCTCCCCCGCGGCGACGGCGGAGGGTGTGTCGCCGGCGTGGCTGTAGGCCAGGGTCAGCCGGATGAGCGACAGTGCGGTGCCGGCCGGGTCGCCGAAGGCCTGGTGCCGGGCCAGGGCCTGTTCGTAGAGGGTGATGGCTTCGGCGGTGCGGCCCTCTTTCATGGCGATCATGCCGGAGAACAGGGCGACGTAGCCGAGGACGTGCTGGTCGTGCAGCCGCTCCCCTGCGCGGCGGCTGTCGTGCAGCATGGTGGTGGCGGCGGGTTCGTCGGCCTGGATGATGGCCAGCCAGCCGCCGGCCCACAGGGCGCAGGCGCGTACGTCGTCGGGGACGTCGCAGGCGGCGAGCCCCTGCTGCAGCCAGCGGCGGCCTTCAGCCGGGTAATAACTGGTGGTCCAGTGGTAGAGCAGGTCGGTGGCCATGGTCAGGCCGGCGCGTGCGCCGTCTGGTCCGGTGTAGGACTGTTCGAGGGCGGTGCGCAGGTTGGCGTGTTCGAGGTGCAGGCGGGTGAGCCAGTGCACCTGCCGGGGGCCGAACAGGTCCGCCCGGGCCCGTGCGGCCAGGTCGCGGTAATAACCTGCGTGCCGCTCGCGCAGCCAGTCCTGCTGGCCTGAGGCGGCCAGGCGTTCGCGGCCGTAGGCGCTGAGGGTGTCGAGCATCCGGTAGCGGACGCCGCACGGGTGGTCTTCGCGTGTCAGTACGGATTTGTCGACCAGGCCGATCACCAGGTGGACGATGTCGTGGCGGTCGATTCCGCGGCCGGAGCAGATCGTTTCGGCGGCTTCCAGGTCCAGGCCGCCGGCGAAGGCCGAGGCCCGTTCCCACAAAAGTCGTTCTTCGTCCGAGCACAGTGCGTAGCTCCAATCGATGAGGGCTCGTAGGGTCTGGTGACGGGGCAGTTCGGCGCGTGATCCCGCGTTGAGCAGGCGGAAGCGGTCGTCGAGCCGGTCGAGCAGTTGCTGGGCCGACAGGGCGCGCAGGCGGACGGCGGCCAGTTCGATGCCCAGGGGCAGGCCGTCTAGTCGGCGGACGATGCGGGCGATGACCTCGCGGTTGTCCTCGGTGAGGGCGAAGGTGGGCAGGACGGCTCTGGCGCGTTCGGTGAACAGGCGGACGGCGTCGGTCTGGGCGAGGGTGGCGAGGCTGGAGCGTGGGGTCTGGCCGTCGGGCAGGTGCAGGGGCGGCACGGGCATGGCCTGTTCGCTGGGGATGCCGAGCGCCTGGCGGCTGGTGGCGAGGATGCGCAGGTCGGGTGCGGCGCGTAGGAGGGTTTCCGCGAGGACGGCGCATTCGTGGACGAGGTGTTCGCAGTTGTCGAGGATGAGCAGGGCGTGCTTGTCGTGCAGGTGGCCGGTGAGCACGTCGATGGGGGGTGTGGCGTGGCCGCGGATTTCGAGGGCTTCGACGACGGTCTCGGCGAGCAGGCCGGGCTGGTGCAGGGAGGCGAGTTCGGCGAGCCATACGCCGTCGCGGAAGGCTCGGCGTAGCTCCTGGGCGACGCGCAGGGCCAGGCGGGTCTTGCCGACGCCGCCGACGCCGGTGAGGGTGACGGTTCTGGATGCGGCCAGGAGTCGTTTGACCTCGGCCACTTCGTGCCGACGTCCGATGAAGCTGGTCACCTCTGCCGGGAGCCTGTTCGTGCGCTGCCCCTTGAAGGTGGTGGTGGTCACCGCTGTCATGGTGTGTGGGGCGATCGGCCGGCGGGTGGGCGTGGCGCCGGTGCCGTGTCGCCGTAACCCACAGTATGTGGCGGGCGGTGGTGCTGGGTGCCTGGTCAGGGGCTCCTGGCCGGTTTTTGACCCTTCCGTGGCGGTGGTGTGGTTCATGTGGAGGTGGTGTGCCAGGGGCGCAGGGCGTCGAGGTGGTCCTGGCGGCCGATCGCGACGAGGTTGGATCGGTAGAGGCCGATGGTGCCGGGGGTGTCGAGTTCGGCGCGGGTGACGGGCCGCAGCACGTTGTCGAGTTCGTCGATGAGGAAGATCCAGGGGTAGTGGGTGTGGACGAGGTCGAGTAGTTCGCCGGCTGAGCAGCCGCAGTTGGCCTGGAGTTCGGGGTGGAGTTCGAACAGCAGGGTGGGCTGGGCGGTGAGGGCGCCGGTCGCGCCGCGCAGGACGAAGCCTTCGTAGCCTTCGACGTCGATTTTGTTGGTGTCGGGTGTGGGGAGGTCGTGGCGGGCGAGGTAGGTGTCGATGGAGGTCATGGGGATGGTGACGGAGCCGGCGGGTGTGCCGACGTTGGCGGGGGCGGCGGAGTGTTTGCCGGTCTGCTCGCCTGACAGGTGCACGGTGAGTTCGCCGGGGGTTGCGCCCACGGCGAGGGCTTCGACGGTGACGCGGGCGGCCAGGTCGTTGTGGTCGAGGTTGCGGCGCAGGTAGGTGAGGTTCTCGGGTACGGGTTCGTAGGCGATGAGGGTGCCGCCGGGTGGCAGGTGGGCCGCGCCGGTGCAGGCGTAGACGCCGATGTTGGCGCCGACGTCGAGGATGGTGCGGCTGGCGGCGGCCAGGCGTTCGAAAAGGGTGACTTCGAACTCTTCGTAGTAGCCGGCCGAGACGGAGGGCATGATGGCGGTGTCCCAGGCGGGGCCGGTGAGGGTGAGGCCGCGGTAGCGGGCTTCGGCGTCGCGGCCGGAGGTGGTGGTGTGGCCGAGGCGGAAGACGGTGTGGTAGAGGCGGTTGACCAGTGGGAGGCGGCGGACGCTGCGGCCGCGCAGCAGGGTGCGGGCGAGTTTGCTGCGGTTGGCGGCTCTGGCCGCTCGCATGACCGTGACGGCGGCTTTCTTGCGGACAGGTTCACTGGAGGTCATGGTGTGAGTCTGCTGCAGGCGGCGGCCTGGTGAGCGCGGTTGCCGGGATTGCTCGGCGTGCCGGGGCCGGTTGCGTGCCGTACGGGGCGCCGTGGGCGCCGCTCAGCAGGCCTGCGCCTCGAGCAGCGGGCCGTCGCCGGACTGTTGCGGCAGCGGCAGGTCGAACCAGACGCGCTTGCCGCGGCCGGTGCGGGTGCTGCCCCAGCCGGAGGCGATGGCCTCCACCAGTTGCAGGCCGCGTGAGCTCTCGTCGTCGTGCCGGGCGGTGCGCAGGTGGGGCAGGTCGGGGCTGGCGTCCTCGACCTCGCAGCGCAGCAGCGCGCCGGTCAGCGACAGCCGCAGCCGGATGGGTCCGCGGGCGTGGCGTACGGCGTTGGTGACGAGTTCGCTGACCAGGAGTTCGACGGTCTCGCTGCTGTGGGGCAGGCCCCAGGCGAGCAGTTGCGCGCGTACGGCGTGGCGGGCGCGCGGCACGGAGGCGGGGCGCGGCGGCAGTGTCCAGGTGGCTGTGGTGTTCATGACACCTGCCCGGCGCAGGCGGGGGCGGAGGGGACGACGCTGCGGCCGTCGGGCAGCAGTTCGCCGGTGTCGTCGAAGAAGACCACCCCGTTGCACAGCAGACCCCATCCCTGCTCGGGGTGGTACGCCACGAGGCGCGCGGCCTCCCTGCCGGCGGCGTCCGCGGGCGGACATGGTGGCTGGTGCTGGCACATGACTTCGATCCTCGATTCCCGCTTCCCAGCGGATTGAGCTCAGACCACCAGACTGGCCTCTCCCCCCGCCCAAGAAAGAGGTGAAAAATCCCCATGTCGGTACCTGTTTTTGCGTACGTAGGTACCCAAAACCCCAGCTCAACCCCACCATGGCACCCCGGGCCGGCACCCCGCAACCAGGCCCGCCCGGCCGGCCCGCTTCGTACGGGCACGGGGATCGAGCCCCTATCGCGTACATGGAGCCTCCCCTGCGAGAGGAAAGCACGAGGCTTTCACTTTTCTTGTCTATCGAATATCGTCGATGGACGATGAACGAATCCAAGGAGCCCTTGCCGCGCGCGGAGGCCGAAGAGTACGCGAGCTGGTTCAAGGCCCTGGCCGACGCCACCCGTATTCAGATCGTGTCGCTGCTGGCCCGGCGGCGCGCGCCGATGAGCGTGGGCGAGATCGTGACCGCCTCCGGAGTGGGCCAGTCCACCGTCTCGCACCACCTGAAGATCCTGGCCGAGGTGCGGTTCGTGCTGGTCGAGCGGCACGGCACGTCCAGCCTGTATCGGATCAACGAGGCGTGTGTGAGCTGTTTCCCGACGGCCGCCGACGTGGTGATGGGCAACCCGGTCCCGGCCGCGCCCACCTGTGAGTGAAGGAGCCTGGTCATGGCGCACGACGAGATCATCGACCGCTACTCCGCCCTGGCACGCGCCGCGGACGTCGGCCAGAGGGTCGCCGACTGCGGGCCGGACGCCTTCGAGCAGGGCGGCTTCGGCGCGGCCGGCTACGACGACGTTACCGTGCTGCCCGAGGGGGCGGTACGGGCCAGCCTGGGCTGCGGCGACCCGGTGGCCGTCGCCGAACTGCGCCACGGCGAGAGGGTGCTCGACCTCGGATCGGGCGGCGGCATCGACGTGCTGCTGTCGGCACGCCGGGTCGGCGAGCAGGGCAAGGTGTACGGGGTGGACGCCAGCACGGACATGCTGGAACTGGCCCGGCGCAACGCCGAGCAGGCCGGCGCGGTCAACGTGGAGTTCCTGCACGGCACGATCGAGCGGGTTCCTCTGCCGGACCGGTCGGTGGACGTGGTCATCTCCAACTGCGTGATCAACCTGTCCGGCGACAAGGCGGCTGTACTGGCCGAGGCGTTCCGGGTGCTGCGGCCCGGCGGCCGGTTCGGCGTCAGCGACGTCGTCGCCGCGCACGTCCTGGACGAGCAGGCGCGGCAGCGGGCCGAGCAGCGCATCGGCTGCGCGGCCGGATCGCTCACCGTACAGGAGTACCGGGACCTGCTGGCCGCTGCCGGCTTCGTCCAGATCGCCGTCACGTTGAGCGCCGATCACGGCGACGGGGTGCGCTCGGCCATCGTCCGGGCCGTCAAGCCCGCCATCGGGCCCGGTATGGAGATCCGGCCGATGCGCGAGGGCGACGCCGCCGGCGTGCTGGCCATCTACCAGGCCGGGCTGGACACCGGCCAGGCCGGCTTCGAGACCTCCGCTCCCAGCTGGGAGGGCTTCACCGCGAGCCGGTTGCCGCATCTGCGGTACGTGGCGACCGATGGCGACTCCGGCGAGGTGCTCGGCTGGGTGGCTGCTTCGGCGGTGTCGTCCCGTCCGGTGTATGCGGGCGCGGTCGAGCACAGCATCTACGTCCACCCTGGCTGCCAGGCCCACGGCATCGGCCGCGCGCTGCTGTCGGCGTTCGTCGCCGCGGCCGAGGACGCCGGCGTGTGGACGATCCAGTCGGGCGTCTTCCCGGAGAACGCCGCGAGCCTGATCCTGCATCAGGCGCTGGGTTTCAGGATCGTGGGCAGGCGCGAGCGCATCGGCCGGCATCACGGCGTCTGGCGTGATGTGATGCTGATCGAACGCCGCAGCGCTGTGATCGGGGCCTGAGAGACCGCGAGGGCCGCTGTTGGCCCGGCGTTCACCCACGCGACCCCGACGGCAAGACGGTCGGGCAGATCCGCCCGATCCGCGACGGCATCGAACGCCGGGTCCGCGCCCTGCCGGCCGACATCGGCGTCCCGGCCGGCTGAGAGCAGGCTCACGTACCAGGCGGGCAGAGACGCATGTCAATATAGACGTACACCTATTTAGATGAATATCAATACGGAAGGGCAGTGGATGAAACTGCCGGAGATCCTGGAGTGCAGCCCGCCGCTGACCCGCGAGCCGCTGGACGCCGAGCAGGCGGCCGGGGTGGCGCGCGTGTTCAAGGCGCTGGGCGATCCGGTACGGCTGCGCATCCTGTCGGTCGTGGCCGGCCGCGCCGGCGGCGAGGTGTGCGTGTGCGACATCACCGACGCGGTCGAGCTGTCCCAGCCGACCATCAGCCACCATCTGAAGGTGCTCAAGGAGGTGGGGTTGCTGACCTCCGAGCGGCGCGCCTCCTGGGTGCACTACCGGCTGGTGCCCGGGACGCTGGGCGCGTTGTCGGCGCTGCTGGCCCTTCCAGCCAGCGGGTCCGCCAGCGGGTCTGCTGCGAGCCTGCCGGCCGCTGCAGCGGCGGTGCCGCGGTGATGTCGGCTCAGCCTGCACCGGCCACCGCGCCGCCGGTCGGCGTGATTGGCGCTCTGTCGGTGCTGGACCGGTTCCTGCCGGTGTGGATCGTCGCGGCCATGGGCGCAGGGCTGCTGCTCGGGCGTCTGGTGCCCGGCCTGGACACCGCGCTGGACACAGTCAAGGTCGGTGAGATCTCGCTGCCGATCGCGCTCGGCCTGCTGCTGATGATGTACCCGGTGCTGGCCAAGGTCCGCTATGACCGGCTCGGCACCGTCACCGGCGACCGCCGCCTGCTGATCTCCTCGCTCGTCCTGAACTGGGTGCTCGGCCCGGCGCTGATGTTCGCGCTGGCCTGGGTCTTCCTGCCCGACCTGCCCGATTACCGCACCGGCCTGATCATCGTCGGGCTCGCCCGCTGCATCGCCATGGTGCTCATCTGGAACGACCTGGCCTGCGGGAGCCGGGAAGCCGCCACCGTCCTGGTCGCGCTCAACTCCATCTTCCAAGTGATCGCCTTCGGCGCGCTGGGCTGGTTCTACCTGCAGGTGCTGCCCGGTTGGCTCGGCCTGACGCAGTCGGCGCTCGACGTCTCGGCCTTCGACATAGCGTTCTATGTGCTGGTCTTCCTCGGCATCCCCCTGCTCACGGGCTATGCCTCGCGCAAGCTGGGCGAACGCGCCAGGGGACGCGACTGGTACGAGCAGCGCTTCCTGCCGCGCATCGGCCCGGTCGCCCTGTACGGGCTGCTGTTCACCATCGTCGTCCTGTTCGCCCTGCAAGGCGGCACAATCACCTCTCAGCCTGGCGACGTGGCCCGCATCACGCTGCCGCTGCTGGCCTACTTCGCCCTCATGTGGGGTGGCGGCTTCCTGACCGGCCGAGCGATCGGCCTGCCGTATGACAGGACGACCACGCTCGCCTTCACCGCCGCCGGCAACAACTTCGAGCTGGCCATCGCTGTGGCGGTCGGCGTCTTCGGCGTCACCTCCGGTCAGGCCCTGGCCGGCGTGGTCGGCCCGCTCATCGAGGTCCCCGTCCTGGTCGCCCTGGTCTACGTCAGCCTGGCCGGCCGCCGCCTGTTCCGCACCACAGAGGAGTCCACCCGTGCCTGAGAGCGCCCCCGAGACCACCACCGGTAAGCCGTCGGTCCTGTTCGTCTGCGTGCACAACGCCGGCCGGTCCCAGATGGCCGCCGGATGGCTCACCCACCTGACCGCAGGCCGCGTCGAGGTCCGCTCCGCAGGATCGGCCCCAGCCGATCAGGTCAACCCCGTCGCCATCGAGGCGATGCGCGAGGTGGGCATCGACATCACCGCCGCCCAGCCCAAGGTCCTCACCGTCGACGCGGTCGAGGCCGGCGACGTGGTGGTCACCATGGGCTGTGGGGACGCCTGCCCTGTCTTCCCGGGCAAGCGGTATGAGGACTGGAAGCTCGACGACCCCGCCGGGCAGGACATCGAGGCCGTCCGCAAGATCCGTGACGACATCCGCGCCCGGATCGAGAAGCTGATCACGCAACTGTAGCCGCATCACATCAGGGCGGCGCGTGACGTCCGGTCGAGCGCCGTCAGACGCATGCTGCTCAACCCCCTGACACGAACCGGTTTGACCCTCACCCCACGTCAGCCTGCACAGTGGAGCCATGAGCTTCTCCGTAGGGCAGGTCGCCAGACTCGCCGGCATCACCGTGCGCACCCTGCACCACTACGACGAGATCGGCCTGCTCACCCCCGGCGAACGTACCCACGCCGGCTACCGCCGCTACACCGACGCCGACCTCACCCGGCTGCAGCAGATCCTGCTCTACCGCGAGCTCGGCTTCGGCCTCGACGAGATCGCCGTCATCCTCGACGCGCCCCACACCGACGAGCTCACCCACCTGCGCCGCCAGCACGAACTCCTCACCCGCAAGGCCGAACGCCTGCACGAGGTCATCGCCGCCGTCGAACGCTCCATGCAGGCCCACACGCTCGACATCGCGCTCACCCCCGAGGACCGTTTCGAGGTCTTCGGCGACTTCCGGCCGGAAGACCACGAGGCAGAGGTCCAGCGCCGCTGGGGCGGCACCGACCAGTACGCCGAAAGCCGCCGCCGCGTCGCCTCCTACACCAAGGCCGACTGGCTCCAGCTCAGGGCCGAGGCCGACTCCATCACCGGTGACCTCGTCGCCGCCTGCAAAGCGGGCCTGCCCGCCGACGGCGAGCACGCCATGGATCTCGCGGAACGCCACCGGGGCCACATGAACCGCTGGTTCTACACCTGCAGCCACGAGCTTCACCGGTGCCTGGGCGACCTGTACGTCGACGACCCCCGCTTCCGCGCCACCTTCGAGGAGCTGCTTCCCGGCCTGGCCGGCTTCGTCCGTCAGGCCATCCACGCCAACGCGCGCCGCGCCTGACCCCGTACATGCCCTTGCAGGCATATACCCGGGTCGGTATATTCGCCGTCATGCGCTTCGACGTGCTGGCCGACCCCGCACGACGCCAGATCCTCGACCTTCTCCTGCAACGCCCCCACCTCGTCGGCGAGCTGACCCATCACCTCGGCATCACCCAGCCCGGCACCAGCAAGCACCTGCGCGCCCTGCGCGAGGCCGGGCTCGTCACCGTCCGCAAGGACGCCCAACGCCGCTGGTACGAACTCCGGCCCCAGCCGCTCGCCGACATCGACGCCTGGCTCACCCCCTACCGCAGACTCTGGAACCACAGCCTCGACCGCCTGGCCGACCACCTCGACACGATGGACGACGCATGAACGAGACCCTCACCCTGCACCCCGACGGCCGCACCACCC
>NZ_JAAAHR010000223.1:0-12356 GCF_009908215.1 Nonomuraea sp. K271
GGCGAAGGGGCGGGGCCGACCAGGGCCAGCGAGCTGCATTCGGGGGCGGCGGTGTTCCAGCCGGTCAGCTCCGCGCGCAGCTGCAGGATCCAGCCGTCGGCGGCGCTCAGCCCCGCCCCTTCGCCGACGCCGTCCACCTCGGCGGCCAGTTCGGGCGCGACGGCCTCGGTGGCGACGCGGAAGTCCATGGCCCGGTCCCTGGCGGCCGCCGGGCCGAGGCCGCTGACGATCAGCTCGTGGTGGCGCAGGACGAGCGGGCGGGCGGCCTCGCCGTACGCCTGGCCCGCGGCGCGGCCGTCGCCGGGAACGTCGATCTCCGTCAACCGGACGGGAGGGCTCACCCGTCCACCTCCTTCGGTCTCGTTCATGGTGTCCTCGCCGTGCGCCGCGCGGTGAGCGACGGCACGGCGGCGACCAGTTCGCGGGTGTATTCGTGCCGGGGGTCGGTGTAGATCTGCTCGGCGGGTCCCAGCTCGACCAGCTCGCCGCCGCGCATCACGCCGATCCGGTCGGCGACCAGCCGGACGACGGCCAGGTCGTGGGAGATGAACACGCAGCCGAAGCCGGTGGCCTCGCGCAGCCCGGCGAGCAGATCGAGGATTTGCGCCTGGGTGGAGACGTCCAGCGCGGAGACCGGCTCGTCGCAGATCAGCACGCGCGGGTCGCAGGCGATCGCGCGGGCGATGGCGATGCGCTGGCGCTGGCCGCCGGAGAACGCGCGCGGCAACCGGTCCGCGTGCTCGGGCCGAAGCCCCACCTCCCGCAGGAGGCCGGCGACCCGGTCGCGGCGGGCGGCGGCGTCCAGGCTTGTGTGCAGCAGGAGGGGTTCGGCGATGCTCGCCCCGACGCGCATGGCCGGGTTGAGCGAGCCGAGCGGATCCTGGAAGACCATCTGCAGGTCCCTGCGGCGGGCCCGCAACGCCCGGCCGCGCAGGCGGGCCAGGTCGTCGCCGTCGAGCAGCACCTGCCCGCGGTCGGGACGCAGCAGGCCGACCAGCATGCGCGCGGTCGTGGACTTGCCCGAGCCGCTCTCGCCGACGATGGCCAGCGTCTCGCCCGAGCCCACCTCGAACGACACATCCCGCACGGCGGGCCGCCCGCCGAACGTCTTCTCCAGCCCGCGCGCCCGCAGCAGGACACCGGCCTCCTGCCCGCTCGCGCCGCTGCCACGGGCCTGGTCCCGCCCGCTCATGGTGTCGCCTCCGCCGGCCTGCGGAGCCCGCCGAGCCGGCGGAGTTCGGTGCTGCGGGCGCAGCGCACGCTCCGGGCGCCCGTCCTGACGAGCTCGACCGGCGCGCTGTCGCACGGGTCCGGCCGCGTGTGAGCGCAGCGGGAGCTGAACGCGCAGCCGGGCGGCGGCTCGCCGGGGGCGGGGACGGCGCCGGGGATGGCCCGGGGCTTGCGCCCGCGCATGGCGTTCTCGGGCGCGGCGGCCAGGAGCGCCGCCGTGTACGGGTGCGCCGGATCGTCGAACACCTCGCCCACGCCGCCCTCCTCGACGAGGCGGCCCGCGTACATGACCGCGAGCCGGTGGCAGGTGCCGGCGACCACGCCGAGGTCGTGGGTGACCAGCAGCATGGCCATGCCGAGCTCGTCCTGCATCCGGACGAGCAGGTCGAGGATCTGCGCCTGGATGGTCACGTCGAGGGCGGTGGTCGGCTCGTCGGCGATGAGCACGGCGGGTTCGCAGGCCAGCGCCATGGCGATCACCGCGCGCTGCCGCATGCCGCCGCTGAAGGTGTGCGGGTAGTCTCCCGCCCGCCTGCCGGGCTCCTTGATGCCGACGGCGCCGAGCAGGTCCACGGCTTGGCGGGCGGCAGCGGCGCGGCCCGTCCCGAGGTGGCGCCTGAGCACCTCCGCGATCTGCTCGCCCACGGTGATGGACGGGTTGAGGCTGGCCATGGGGTCCTGGAACACCATGGCGACTCGCCGGCCGCGGACGTCGGCCAGCGTACGGGTGCCGGCCGTGACGAGGTCGAGAGGCGGCCGGTCGCCCGGCTCCAGCAGGCGCACCGAGCCGGCGGTGACGGCGACGCCGCGCGGCAGCAGCCCGAGCAGGGCCAGGGCGGTCATCGACTTGCCCGACCCGGACTCGCCCACCAGCGCCAGCGCCTCGCCCGCGCTCAGCCGGAAGGACACGTCGTGCACGAGGGGGACCCAGTCGGCCGCGGGGTCGGCCGCGGGGTCGGCCGCGGGGTCGGCCGCGGGGCCGGCCGCGACCGAGAGGCCGTCCACCTCCAGGATCTGGGTCATGGGACCTCCTTCGCCGGTTTCATGACCGGGGTGCGGTGTTCGTTCAGGGCCGGCTCTGTCATGTGGGCTCCCGGTCCCGGCGGGCCAGCGCGTCGCGCAGCCCGTCGCCCACGGTGTTGAACGCGAGCACCGCCACCAGGATCACCAGACCGGGCAGGACGACCAGCATGGGGGCCTGCTCGAGGTAGCGTACGGCTCGTTTGAGCATGGAACCCCAGCTCGCGAGCGGGGGCTGGACGCCCAGGCCGAGGAAGCTGAGGCTGGCCTCGGCCAGGATCGCGTAGCCGAACGTGAGGAAGGCCTTGACGATCAGCGGCGTGCCGACGTTGGGCAGGACGTGCCGCCACAGGATCCTGGTGGTGGAGCAGCCGGTGGTGATCGCGGCCTGGATGTACGTCTGGCCGCGCACGGTCATGGTGGCGCCCCGGGCCACCCGGTAGAAGCCGGGCGCGTAGACGACCCCGACGGCGATCATGGCGTTCGTCAGGCTGGGGCCGAGCGCGGTGGCGATGGCGATGGCCAGCACCAGGCCGGGGATCGACAGCAGGGCGTCGGCGATGCGCGACAGCACGAGGTCGGCGCCGCGTCCCAGGTAACCCGCGAGCAGGCCGAGGGGGACCCCGCAGACCGTGGCCACGCTCACCGCCAGCAGGGACGCGCCGAGCGAGACCCGGGTGCCGTGCAGCAGCCTGCTGAGCACGTCGCGGCCCGACTCGTCGGTGCCCAGCCAGTGCGCGTCGCTCGGGCCTTCGAGCCGGTGCAGCAGGTCCTGGTCCACCGGGTCGTGCGGGGCGATGAGCGGCGCCGTGAGCGCGACCAGGGTGAGGACGGCCAGCACGCCGAGCGCGGCGGCGACGTCGCGGCGGCCGGCCAGCCGCCGTCCGAGTGTGTCGCGCCGCCCGGTCGTGATCGCGGTCATGCGGCCGCTCCCGTCTGCGCGCCAGGGGTGAGCCACCGGTAAGCCAGGTCGACGGCCAGGTTGGCGGCCACCACGACGACGGTGCTGGTGATCACGATGCCCTGCAGGACGGGCAGGTCCTGGCGGGTCACGGTGGACTCGGCCAGCGTGCCGAGCCCGGGCAGCCCGAACACGGCCTCCACCACCACCGCGCCGCCGAGCAGCTGGCCGGTCTCCAGCCCGAGCACGGTCACGAACGGCACCGCCGCGTTGCGTACGGCGTGTTTGCGCAGCACCGTGAGCGGCAGCAGCCCTTTCGCGCGGGCAGTGCGGACGTAGTCGGTGTCGAGCACGTCGGCCAGGGCCGCCCTGAGCTGGCGGGTCGGCTCGACGGCGGCGGCGACGCCCAGCGTGAGGGCGGGCAGGGCGAGGTGCGCGGCGAAGGCTCCGGCGCCGTCGGTGAGCGGCCGGAATCCGGTGGCGGGGAAGACGGGAACGGTGATCGCCAGTGCCAGGATCAGCATGAGCCCCAGCCAGAACGACGGGGTGGCGACGGCGAGCGCGGTGCCGGAGGAGATCACCCGGTCGAGCCGCCCGCCGGGCCGCAGCGCGGCGAGCGTGCCGAGCGGCAGCGAGATCAGCACCGCGACCGCCATGGCGGCCATGGCGAGGGAGAGCGTCACGGGCAGGCGTTCCATGAGGATCTCGGTGACCGGCTGGGAGTTGTAGAGGGAGGTGCCGAGGTCGCCGGTGACGGCGGCCCCGGCCCAGCTCAGGTAGCGCACGGCCACGGGCTGGTCGAGGCCGAGCCCGGTGCGTACGGCGGCGATCTCCTCGCGGGTGGCGTGCTCTCCGGCGATGTGGATGGCGGGGTCGCCGGGGATCAGCAGCGAGAGCCCGAATGTGATCACGGACACGACGAAGAGCACCACGAGGGCCCCCGCCAACCGTTTGACCAGAAATATCGCCATAAGTCAGCCCATACCGACGACGCGGATGTCGTCGTACCCGGTGAGCAGCTTGCCGAAGTCGCGCACCTTGTCGTTGACCGCGTAGTACAGCTTGCGGTTGCAGATCGGCACGTTGTACGCGTGCTCGGCCGCGACCTTGGCGATCTCCCGGTAGCCGGCCTGCTGCGCGGCCCGGTCGGTGGCGGCCGCGCTCTCCTCCGCGAGCTCCTCGATCCGCTCCACGGTGAGGTCGCCCGGGTTGTTGAGCCCGCCCTTCAGGTAGTCCTGCTGGGTGATGAGCCGCGGGTCGGGGCCGGCCACGCCGATCTGGCTGACCAGGGCGTCGGCCTGGCCGCGGTTCTGGTAGAGGTCGATGGACTGGTCGGCGCTCATGGGCCGCAACCTCATGTCGACGCCGATCTCCTTGAACTGGTCCTGGATGGCCTCGCCGAGCTGCACGAACGCGGTGTTGTCCCACACCAGCGCGGTGAAGGAGAACCCGTCGGGCAGCCCCGCGGCGGCCAGCAGCTGCCTGGCCTTGGCCGGGTCGTACGGATAGGCGCCCTCCAGCGAGGGCTCGTGCGCCCAGTGCCCGGCCGGGGCCGCCTGGACGGTCGGCTCGCAGGAGCCGAGCAGCAGCTTGTCGGTGATCGTCCCGCGGTCGACGGCGTGGTTGAGTGCCTGGCGCACCCGCTGGTCGCCGAACTCGGAGCGGCCGGTGTTGAGGTTGAGCTGGTAGACGAGCCCGGTCAGGAACTCCTCCACCTTCAGGTCGGCGTCGCGCGCGGTTTCGGCCTGTTCGGGACGGATGAGCGTGGCGTCGTACTGGCCGGAGCGCACGCCGTTGAGCCGGGTGTCGTCGTCGTTGACGAACGACATCTCCAGGCCCTTGAGCCGCTGGGCGCTCTTGTCGTAGTAGCCGGGGAAGGGCTTGTAGACGACGCGGTCGTCCCTGCGGTAGTCGGTGACCTGGTACGGGCCCGAGCCCACGGGCTTCCTGTCGAGGTCGGGGTTGTCGAACGCCTTCGGGCTGATCAGCGCGCCGCCCCGGTGGGCCAGGGCGTTGAGCAGATCCTCCTCGGAGCCGGTGTGGCGGATGGCCAGCTCGTCGTCCTCGACCTCGACCTCGTTGATCATCTTCAGCAGTGACGTGGCGGTGCTGCCCTTCGCCGTCATCGCGCGTTCCAGGTTGGCGCGCACGGCTTCGGCGTCCAGCGGGGTGCCGTCGTGGAACGTCGCGCCCGAGCGCAGCGTGAAGACCTCCTTGCCGCCCTTCTTCTTCCACGACTCCGCGATCATGGGGGCGATCTCGCCCTCGGGCGTGATCGTGACGAGGCGGTCGTAGACGGGCAGGACGTAGAGCTCGTCCCAGGCCGTGGACGCCTTGTGCGGGTCGAGGGTGGAGGGGAACGCGGTGTAGGCGAAGCGCAGCACGCCGGCTCCGGACTGGGTGGACGCCGCTCGTTCGCCGCCGCCCTGCGCGCAGCCCGCGCTCAGGACGGCGATCACGGTCAGGGAGGCCGCGAGAACGCGACCGGTCATACGAGACATGCGAGTCTCCTTACGGATGCATCTCCTCCCAGCACGCACGGCTGAGATGGGCAATGTGGACCCTCGCCCCCGAAAACCCCGGCAGCCCGTCGGGCAGGACCGCGGGAAGCTCGTCCGTGTAGACCGTGAGCACGTAGCGCGGTCCGTCGTCGCCGAAGAAGACGCCGCCGTCGCTGACGTCCCGCCAGCCGGCGCCGCTCTTGTGCGCGATCTTGGTCCCGTACGGCAGGAACGCCGGCATGGTGTCCCTGAACTGCTGCCGGCAGAGCACGTCCAGGGCGAACGAGCAGAGCTCGGGCGGGCACCCGAGCAGCCGGTTGGCCTCGGGCTCGGCCGCGGAGCCGTGAGTGATCAGCTCCAGCAGCCTGGCCTGGTCGGCGGGCGTCGTCACGTTGCTCGCGTCGACCGGATGGTCGGGGGCCAGCTCCGGGATCAGCGCGTGACGGTGCCGCGTGCCGTCGAGGCCGGCCGACGCGCACAGGTCGTTGACGGCGTCGAGGCCGACCAGGTCGAGGACGTGGGCGGTGGACAGGTTGTCGCTCTGGATGATCATCAGGGTGACGGCGTCGCGCAACGACAGGCTCAGCCCCGGGTCGAGGTGTTGCAGGAGCCCGGTGAAGACGCGGTCGCGGTAGCGGCCGTCGATGGTCAGGCGGGTGTCGAGATCGAGCTCGCCCCTGTGCACGGCGCGCAGTGCCGCCATCATGACGGCGACCTTGCGGGTGCTGGCCGCCGGGAACGCCCGCGTGCCGTGCCGGTCCGCCCGCATCACACCGGCCCTAGCGCCGGCCCTAGCGCCGGCACTGCCGCTGGTCGGCAGGCCGATGAGGCACCAGCCGGTGACGTACGGCTGCGCGTCGCACAACGCGTTCAGCCGCCGGACGGCCCGTGCGAACCGGGACGTGCTCGCATGCATGTCGGCGACTCTAAGCCAAAACGATTTGGCATCACAAGACCTCCTGCCTAATCGATTTGGCACCGATGGCCCTAGGCTGACCCCATGCAGCCGTCACGATCCCGTCCGCGGATCCGCGATGTCGCGGAGGCCGCAGGGGTGTCCGAGACCACGGTCTCCCACGTGCTCAACAACAAGGGCCGGGTCGACGCGGCGACCAGGGCCCGGGTGGCGAAGGTGGCCGAACGGCTCGGCTACCGGCCCAACAGCAACGCGCGCGGCCTGCGCTCGGGCCGGGCCGACACCATCGCGCTGCTGATGCCGATCGTCGATCTCGACGCCACCCACCACATCCTGGCCGTCGACTTCTACCTGTCGCTGACCATGAACGTGGTGGAGGCCGCGTTCGAGCGAGACCAGGCGCTGCTCCAGCTGCCGCCGCTGCGCCGGCTCGACGACCTGCGCCGGTTCGGCATCGACGGCGGCATCGTCGTCGACCCGCTGCCCGCGGACCCGCGGGTGGCCATGTTCGACCGGCTCGGCCTGCCGGCGGTCACGATCGGCCGCGACATCGCCCACGCAGGCGCCCCGTGGTGGGTGGCCGCCGACAGCGCGGCCGGCACGCTGACCGTCCTCGACCACCTGGCCGCCGCCGGAGCGCGCAGGGTGGCCATGTTGTCGGTGGACATCGGGTGGTCGTGGTTCGCCGACGCCGAACGCGCGTACGCGGAGTGGACGGCCCGGCACGGCCGCCATCCGATGCTGGTGCTGGCCCGGCCCGACAAGCTCGACAGCAGCGCGGCCGAGGCGGCGGGACGGCTGCTCGACCTGGAGCCCGACGCCGTCTACGTGCCGCCGCAGTGGCTGGCCACCGGCCTGCTGCGCGCCGCCAGGGACCGCGGGCTGAGCGTTCCCGGCGACCTCCTCGTGTCCGTGGGGGTCGACAGCCACCAGGCGCGCACGAGCGAGCCGGCGCTCACGGCCGTCGACCTCGATCCGGCCAGGACCGCGAGGGAGGCGGTCGACCTGCTGATCAGCCGGATCGAGGGCCGCCCGCCGCGGGCGCCGCGCGTCATCCCGGTCACCCTGCTCCCCCGGCGGTCCACGGCGGTGGTCACGACGTGAGGCAGTCCTGCGGCCGCAGCGCCCGCTCCACGATCCTGACGTCGCCGATCCGGCCGTAGAAGCCCTGGCCGTCCGTCAGCGCGAACTGCGTGCCGCCGACGAGCGCAGCACCGCGCCCCTGCCGGGGTTCTTGCCGGGCCGTCGAAGCGCAGGCCGGCGTGCGCGGGCCGGCCCCGCGCCCGGCAGCCCCCGGCGTCGAAGCGCCAGTACGCCATGCCCCTGGGCATGGCCTTCCTGGCCGGCCTGGGCGGCGGGGTGCGCGGGGCGAACTCCTTGAGATAGTCGGTCTCCCCGCGCTGGTCGCCGGTGCTGGAGGCCACGTCGTGGTTGCCGGTCAGGAAGCGGAACGCGCGGCGGGGGCGGCGACGGCCGCCTGCAGCATCGTGCGGCGGCCGAGGGAGGGATGAGGCATGGGCAGCACCGTGGTCTCCGTAGGTGGCGTCATGGTCGTGGCGGCGGTAACGCTCGCCCTCCGCGGGCGGAACTCTTCGATGCGGACATCTCGGGGCGGGCGCGGTCAGGGCGGTGGTCGGGCACCGGATCTTCTTCTGCGGGGCATTGAAGCAATAATGTGTGGATCGTTTGAATAGTTCGAGGAAAGGGGCGGGATGCCGGAAATGCGCCCGCTCCGGCCGGACGACCCCGAGCACATCGGCGGCTACCGGCTTGCCGGCGTGCTCGGCTCCGGAGGGCAGGGAGTGGTCTACCGGGGCACCGGCGACCCGGGCCCCGACGTCGCCATCAAGGTGCTGCACGGCCACCTGAGCCACGACGACGGCGCCACCGCCCATTTCCTGCGGGAGGTGGAGGCGGCGCGGCGGGTGGCCGCCTTCTGCACGGCCGCGGTGCTGGACGTCGGCATGCTGGGCGAGCGGCCGTACATCGTGAGCGAGTACGTCCCCGGCGACACGTTGCAGGCGGTCGTCCGCTCCGGCGGACCGCGCTCCGGCGGGGCGCTCGACCGGCTGGCCATCTCGACCCTGACCGCGCTGACCGCCATCCACCAGGCCGGGATCGTGCACCGGGACTTCAAGCCGGGCAACGTCCTGATGGGCCCCGACGGGCCGATCGTCATCGACTTCGGCATCGCCAAGGCGCTGGACGCCACGACGCACACGTCAGGGCCGATCGGGACTCCCGCGTACATGTCGCCCGAGCAGTTCGGGGGCGAGCGGCTGGGTCCGGCCTCCGACGTGTTCAGCTGGGCGGGCACGATCGTGTTCGCGGCCACGGGACGCGCGCCCTTCGCGGGCTCGACGGTGGCCGTCGTCGTCAACAACGTGATCAACGGTGTGCCGGATCTCTCGGGCGTGCCGGAGCACCTGCTGCCGGCGGTCGAACGATGCCTGTCCAAGGACCCCGCCGCCCGGCCCGCCCCCGCCGACCTGCTGCAGGACATCATCCGACGGACGAACCCGGCCGGCCGCCCGCACCCTGCGACGGCCGGACCCCTGGAAGGGCAGGCGCCGGACGGCCTGCCACCACCGGCACCGGTCCACGACCCCGCACCGGGCGGCAGGCCGCCGGCTCCTCCACAGGTCGGCACTCCACCCGCACCGGGCGGCGGGGCGGCGTCCGTATCTGGGGCGGCGGACGGCGGTGACGGGTCGCCGGAGACGGAGACCGCGCCGCCGCGGGCGGGGGCGCTCAGCCGCCGCGTTCTGATCGGCGGGGTGGCCGCAACGGCCGCGCTCGGGTTGTCCGCGTTCGCCGTGTTCCGCCCCGACCGTGGCCTCCTGGATCCCGGCCGCCCGGTCCTCCGGCCGGGCGGTGAACGTACGGACCGTCCCGGTCAGGGCGTCTCCTCGCCAGGAGCGAGCGGCAGCCCGGCACCGACCGCGCAATCCACCCCTGCGTCCTCACCTGTCTCCTCACCGGCCGCCTCGGCCGAGCCGTTCGGCACGCCGGTCAGGCAACCCGCGGCGCTGCCTTCGAAGTACGGCCAGGCGGTGGCCATGTCCGTCTCGGGGACGACGGTCGTGTGCGCCACCCGCAAGGGGGCGGTGCTCGCCTGGGACACGGCGGGTGACGGCGCTGCGGGCGACGGTGCTCGGGGTGTCATCCGGATCGGCGACGGCGGGGCGGCGGCCACCTCGGTCGCCGCCGGGCGCGTGGGTGACCGGCCGGTGGTCGCCTCGGGGCACGCCGACGGCAGGATGCGGTTGTGGAGCCTGACGGGCGAGAGCCTGGCCGGCCACCGGGCCGGCGACCCGATCATCGCGGTCACGGTCACGGACGAGGGCACGGCCATCGCCGTGTCGCAGAAGTACGACATCACCAGGGACCTGCACAGCGTCGTGCGGCTGTGGGACATCGGCACCGGCAGGCAGATCGGTTCCGCGATCGACGATCACTACCAGGGTGTTCACGGCCTGGCGTTCGGGCGGCTCGGGCGCGACGACGTGCTGGTCACGGGGGACGGACGCGGGCGCGTCCGGGTGTGGCGCCTGCCGGCGGGAAAGTTGCGGCACTCGTTCGGCATGGGCACGTACAGCGGGATCGAACTGCTGGCCGGCGGCGAGGTGGCGGGCCGGCCGGTGGTCGTCTCGACGCACCAGAACGCCACCCTCCGCGTGCACGACCTGGCGACGGGCAAGCGGGTGAAGATGTGGAACTTCAGCGGCGCAAGCCCTGACGACCGGGGCACCATCGCGCTCGTGGCGGGGCGGCTCGGGGAACTGCCCATCGCGGCCGTGACCCACGCCCCCTTGGGCGGCGACGTCTTCGTCCGGGTCTGGGACCTCGACGACGGCGAACCCATCGGCACGCTGGGCCCTGCGGACGGGGGCGCCGCCCAGGCCCTGGCGCTGGCCGACCTCGACGGCAGGCCGGTGGTCGCGGGCGTGGACGGGAACAGGACGGTACGGATCTGGAGCCTCGGCCCGCCCTGACGCCCCGGCCGGCAATCATGCTCGTGGCGCCCGGGCAGTGCGCCGGACCGGTCAGCCGGGCGGCCCGGCGGCGGGCACGCCGTTTCCGGCGCGGTCGCGGAGCGCGTCGATGCGCTTCATGATCGGGGTGGCCGTGAGGCCGTGCAGGGCGACCGAGGCCACCACGGTGAAACCCGTCACCGCCCACAGTTCCTCGGCGGGCACGCCGAAGCCGGTCTGGCCCAGCGCGTACGCCAGGTAGAACAGCGACCCGATTCCCCGGATGCCGAAGAAGGAGATCACCAGGCGCTCCCGGGGCCCGGCCGGGCCGCGCACCTGGGCGAGCCAGCCCGTCAGCGGCCGGATGGCGAGCAGGAGCAGCAGCCCGACGGCCGCGCCGCGCCACGTGAGCCCGGACAGGCCGCCGGCCGCGACGAAGCCGCCGAGCAGGAGCAGCAGCCAGGCAGTGAACAGTCGCTCGATCTGCTCGACGAAGCCGTGCAGGACGTTGTTGTAGCCGTGGCCGTGCTCGCCCCGCCTGATGGCGCAGGCGGTGACGAACACGGCGACGAAGCCGTACCCTTGCACGAGTTCGGTCACCCCGTACGACAGGAGCGTGGCGGCGAGTGCGACGAAGCCGTCGCGGCGTTCCGACAGGCGCAGCCCCCCGGACGGGGCGCGGAAGAACAGGCGGCCGAGCAACCAGCCGATCAGCAGTCCTGAGACGATGCCGGCGGCGGTGCGGTAGAGCACGTCCATGAGCGCCCACTCCCCCACCCAAGCGTCGCCGGCCACCGCGACGGCGATGGCGGCGTACACGAAGGGGAAGGCCAGCCCGTCGTTGAGCCCGGCCTCCGAGGTGAGGGCGAAGCGCACCTCGTCGTCGGCGTTCTCGGCGTCGACGGGCTCGCCGACGTGCACGTCGGAGGCGAGCACCGGGTCCGTGGGCGCCAGCACGGCCCCGAGCAGCAACGCCGCCCCGGCCGGCCAGCCGAGCAGGAGGGTGGCGGCGACGGCGACGCCGGCGACGGTGAGCGGCATCGACAGGCCGAGCAGCCGCCACGTCGTGGACCAGGAGCGCAGCCCGGCCCGCCGGTTGATGGCAAGGCCGGCCCCCATGAGGGAGATGACGACGCACAGTTCGGTGATGTGCTCGAGCGCCGTCCGGTGGGCGACCGGGTCGGGGTCGGGCAGGCCGATCGGCAGGGCGAACAGCACCATGCCGCCCAGGAGGTAGACGAGAGGTAAGGACAGGGGTCTGCTGGCGAGCGCCTGCGGCAGGAAGGCCGCGAGCAGCGCGGCTCCACCGGCCAGGGCCAGGATGAGATCGGGAGTGGTCATCGCCTGATCTCCTGCCCTGGCGGTCGCGAAAAATCCGCACAACCGTCGTACTCCCCCTTTTCGCACGTCACGTGCAAGAAGGCGGGGTTGCGCCCCTGCGGTGATATGTGATGGTGTGCCGCTTCTGGGCCTGGCGGACGGCGACGGGCCTGCCCGGGGCCGGCCGCCTCCTTCGACTCAAGGAGGCTTTGTTGCCGTTCATCGTCGATCTGACCAGCGGGAACGTCGTTCGCGAAGACCGCTCGGCCGAGAGGGGACACTACGGCGGGTCCGTTCTCGGACTGCGGCTGCTGAGCGAGCGCGTGCCCGCGGGGCTGGATCCGTACGACCCCCGCGCCCTGCTGTACGTGGCCGCGGGCATGCTGGGCGGGACGGAGGCGCCCGGCCTGGCCAAGGCCGTGTTCCTGGCCAAGTCGCCGCTGACGGGGGTGGCCGGGGAGGCGCACGCGCTGGGGCCGTTCGCGGCCGGGATG
>NZ_JAAAHR010000224.1:0-12329 GCF_009908215.1 Nonomuraea sp. K271
CCACCCGCACCGCGATCGCCGCCGTCGCCGCCACCCTGGTCCTGATCGTCACCGGCTGGCCGGTCGTGGCGGTGGGCACGGTGCTGCTCGTGTTCGCCTGGCGTGGGTTGTCGGGAGGCGCGTCCGAGGAGCGGGCCGCCATGCGCCGCCTCGAAGGGCTCGCCGCCTGGACAGAGTCGCTGCGCGACACGATCGCCGGGGCGGCCGGACTCGAACAGGCCATCCCGTCGTCCATCAGGGCCGCCGCGCCCACGTTGAGGCCGCACCTGCGGTCCCTGATCGACCGGCTGCACACCAGGATGGCGCTGCCGCAGGCGCTCGCGCTCTTCGCCGACGAGCTCGACGACCCCTCGGCCGACCTGGTCGTGGCCGCGCTCATCCTCAACTCCAGGCTGCGCGGCCCCGGCCTGCGCGACGTGCTCGGCGCGCTGGCCGTCTCGGCCCGCGAAGAGCTCGACATGCGCCGCCGCGTCGAGGCCGAGCGCCGCGCCACCCGGCGCAGCGTGCAGATCGTCGTGATCACCGCGCTGGCCTTCGCCGGGATCCTCGTCGTGTTCAACCCCTCCTACGTCGAGGAGTATGACGGCCCCCTCGGCCAGGCCGTCCTCGTGGTCGTGGCCGGGCTGTTCGGGGCGGGGTTCGCCTGGATGCGGCGGCTGGCCAGGTTCGACAAGCCGACGCGGCTGCTCATGGGTGGAGGCGGCGATGGTTGAGGGCGCGCTGGCCGGCGCGGTGATCGGGCTCGGCCTGCTCGTGTTGTTCAGGGCGCTCTTCCCCGCCCGTCCCGGGCTGGTGGCGCGGCTGCTGGCGCTCGACGCCGTACGCGAGGACGCGGGCGCGCCGCGCATCCAGCTCGTGCTGCCCGACGAGGAGGTCAGCGCGTTCCGGCGCGGCCTCGGCGTGCGGCTGGCCCGCCTCTACAGCGCCCGCGGCTGGGAGGTCAGGTCGGTCAGGTCGGACCTGGCGCTGGTCGGCCGCTCCTTCGAGGCGTTCCTGGCCACGAAGGTGCTGCTGGCGGCCGGCGGCCTGCTGGCGTTTCCGCTGTTGCTCGGCTGGCTGGTGCTCATGGAGTGGGGCGCTTCGCTCGCCGTCCCGTTCTGGTCCGCCGTGCTCGTCGCGGGCGTCTTCTTCTTCCTGCCCGACCTTCAGGTCAAAAAGGACGCGGCGGCCAAGCGGCGTGACTTCCGGCACGTCGTGGGCGCGTTCCTCGACCTCGTCTCGATGAACCTGGCCGGCGGCCGGGGTGTCCCCGAGGCCCTGATGATGGCCGTCTCGGTCAGCGGTGAGCAGCCCAACTGGGCGATGGGCCGCATCCGTGACGCGCTGGCCGGCGCGCGGATCGTCGGCATCACCCCGTGGCAGGCGCTCGGACAGCTCGGCGAGGAGATCAACGTCGACGAGCTGCGCGACCTGTCGGCCGCGCTCGGCCTGGTGGCCGACGACGGCGCCAAAGTACGCGCCTCTCTGACGGCCAGGGCGGCGACGCTGCGACGCCGCGAGCTGGCCGAGATCGAGGGCAGGGCGGGCGAGCGGTCGCAGTCGATGCTTGTGGCCCAGCTCCTGCTCTGCGCCGGTTTTGTGATCTTCCTCAGTTATCCCGCCGCTATGAAGATGTTGGGGGCATGATGAACCATCCCTGGATCATCTATCTGACCGCGTACCTCGGCGTGCGCATCCACCGGGCCAGGACCGCGCCCACCCGGGGCGCGTCCGCCGTCGAATGGGTGATCATCACCGCGATCATCGCCGGTGTCGCGCTCGGACTCGCCACGCTCATCAAGACCTTGGTCGAGCAGAAGCAGAGCGAGATCCAAGGCACGTTCGGCGGTGGCGGGGATGGCGGCGATGGCGGCGGAGGCGAGTAGGCCGCAGCGCGAGCGTGGCGCCACGGTGATCGAGCTGGCCATGCTCATGCCGGTCATCCTCGCCGTCGTGCTGCTCATCGTGCAGGTCGCGCTCTGGTTCCACGGCCGGCAGGTCGCGGAGGCGGCCGCCAGGGAAGGCGCCCGCGTGGCCAGGTCGGCGCCGTTCGACTCGGGCGACTGGGAGGGTGCGGCCACCGCCAAGGCCACCGCCATCGTCCGCGCCATCGGCCCGCGGCTGCTCGGCGACGCCACCGCCACGACGTCCGAGAAAGAGCCCGACGAACGATTCGTCACGGTGACCGGCAACGCCGTGCAGGTGATCCCGCTGCTGCCGGAGCTCTCGTTCACGATCACCGCCACCGCGGGCGGGCCCGTCGAGTGCTTCCGCCCCGACAACGGCGGCGAGGACTGCCAATGAGCCGGGCCGAACGCGGCTCCATGGCGGTGGAGACGGTGATGCTGGCCCCGGTCTTCCTGCTGTTCCTGCTGTTCCTGGTCGGAGCCGGGGTGCTGGTCGAGGCGCAGGGACGGGTCAACGGCGCGGCCCGCGACGCCGCCCGCGCCGCGTCCGTGCAGCGCACGCTCGACGACGCCGGGTCCGCCGCCGAGGCCATCGCCACGAGCGTGCTCGAAGGCCGCTGCCAGTCCTCCTCGGTCTCGCTCGACGGGTCCGAATGGGAGCAGGGCGGCCACGTCGAGGCCGAGGTGACGTGCGAGCTCGACCTGGCCTTCCTCGGGTTCGACGGCACCAAACAGCTGACCGGCGCCGCGGTGGTGCCGCTCGAGCAGTTCAGGAGGGTCGAATGAGGAACGGCGAGCGAGGGTCCATGTCGGTGTTCACCGTGCTGTTCTCCGTGGTCGTGTTCCTGCTGGCCGGAATGCTGGTGGACGGCGGGGCCGCGATCAACGCCCGGCTGCGCGCGTCCGACGTGGCCGAGCAGGCCGCCAGGGCCGGCGCCGACCAGGTGGACGTCGATCACCTCCGCACCACGGGAGAGACCCGGCTGCTCGGTGACGCCGAGGTGTGCGGCAGGGCCGACGAGATCGTGCGGGCGCACGGCGGCGGCGACGTGACCAGCGGCGAGTGCACGGTCGAGCAGGGACAGGGTCAGGTCACGGTCACCGTGACAGTGCGGTGGGAGGCCTTCTTCCTGAGCGCGCTCGGGTTCCCCGGTTCCCAGATGACCGGCGAGGCCAGCGCCGCACCCGAAGCGAGATAGACCGAAACCGACCGCTCGATGGATGCGGAACGTACGAGACACGACGCTGGAACAGAGAAGGGAGAGGCGATGCCGCCGCGAGAGCAGCCGCGAGACCCCGCGCGTCCACCCGGACGTCACGTGCCCGTGCGCGTCCCGGCCAGACGCAGCGCCGGCGACGTGCTCGCCGGGCTCGGCGCCCTGGTCGTGCTGGTCGCGCTCGTGGGCGGGGTGCCGTACGCGCTGCTCACCTTCGTCGGCCCGCCGATCGCGCCCGAGCTGCTCGATCTCGAGGTGCTCACCAGCCGGGTCGGGCCGAGCACGATCGTGGCCGTGCTCGTGCTGCTGGTGTGGCTGGCCTGGTTCCAGCTCTTCCTGTGTGTGCTGGTCGAGGTGTACGCCGGGGTGCGCAGGGTCGGCATGCCCGCCCGCGTGCCGCTCTCCGGCGGCATGCAGGTGCTGGCCAACAAGCTGGTCTCGGCCGTGCTGCTGCTGTTCACGGCGGGGGCGATGGTCGCGCCGGTGGCCCAGCTGAGCCCCACCCCCGCCGCGCCGCCCGTGACCGCGGTCGCCTACTCCGCGCCGATCGTCGAGCAGGAGCTGGAGCTGGAGACGCGCAGGACCAAGAAGGTGTACGTCGTGCAGCCGCCGCACGGCCGCCACCACGAGAGCCTGTGGGAGATCGCCGAGAAGTGCCTGGGGGACGGCCGCCGATATCCCGAGATCTACCGCCTCAACCAGGCGAAGGAACAGCCCGACGGCACCCGGCTGCGCATGGCCGACCTGATCAGGCCCGGCTGGGTGCTCGACATGCCGGACGACGCGAGAAACGCGCATGTCGTACCCGTCGACCAGCCGCGCGACCAGACGTTGCGCGAGCACCCGGGCAGGGCCGACCCGGGCACGGCGCAGCGTGCCGACCGCGCCGACCGCGCCGACCGCCAGGAGCGCCAGGAGCGCGAGGAGCGGCAGGAGCGCGGGGCCCGCGAGACGCGCGAGGAACGCAGGACACCCGGGCACGAGGGCAAACACCGCCAGACCGAGCCCAGCGTGCGGGACGACCGGCAGCCCGTCATGCAGGAGCGCCAGGGCGAGCTGACCGACTACCTCGCCGCCGCCTCGCTGGCCGCGGCCGGGTTGCTGTTCGTGCTGGCCAGGCGGCGCAGGGAACAACTGTGGCGGCGCCTGTCCGGCCGCAGGATCGCCCGCCCGCGCGACGACGCCGCCCAGGCCGAGGTGGCGCTCAGGCTCGGCGGCGACGCCCCCGGCGCCCGCATCCTGGACGTCGGGCTGCGGCTGCTCGGCGCCGAACTGGCCGCGCAGCACCGCACCCCGCCCACCGTTTACGGCGCCCACCTGTCGCCGCGCACGCTCGACCTGTGGATTCATCCGCCGGACAACGACCCGCCCGCACCCTGGACGGCCCAGGACGGCGGCCAGATCTGGCGGCTTCCCGCGCACGAGGGGCGGCTGCTGCCCGACCTGCGGGGTGAGTCCGGCCGCGGGCACGCGGGCGGGGCACCGTACCCGGGGCTGGTCTCCATCGGCACGGACGCCGGCGGGCGCGTGCTGATCGACCTGGAGGCCGCGCAGGGCCTGATCAACGTACGCGGCCCGCAGACCACCGCGGCGCTGGCGGCGATCGCCGTCGAGCTGGCGACCAACCGGTGGTCCGACCGCATGCGCATCACGCTCGTCGGCTTCGGCCAGGAGCTCACCGCGATCGCGCCCGAACGGATCAGGGCGGTCGGCGGGCTGGCCGAGGTGCTGCCCGAGCTGGAGGCGAACGCGGCCCCGCGCAGGGAGGTGCTGACCGGTCGCGTCAGCGGCGGCCACAGCGTCGCCCACTATCTGCTGTCCGCGGTGGCGCCCACCCACGACGAGGCCCGGCGGCTGGCGCTGCTGGCCCGCCGCGACACCGCAGGCTACGTGGTGGCCGGCGAGGTCCCGCACGCCACGTGGACGATGGAGATCGGCGACGACGGCAGGGCCAGGATCGCGGAGCTGGGCTTCGAGGTGGAGGCCCAGCTCCTGCCGCGCCGCCACTACCGCGCGCTGGTCGACCTGTTCCGTACGACCGACCGGTTCGACGGCGAGGCCATCCCTGAAGCCGAGCCGCTGGCGGGGCTGAACCCGCCCGCCGTCGAGATAAGACTGCTCGGCCCGCTCGAGATCGCCGGCCTGCGCCCCCTGGAGGAGGGCCGGACGGAACTGGCGGCCGAGCTGCTGGTCTACCTGGCCACGCACCCGGGCGGCGTGCACCCCGCGGTGCTCGGCGGCGTGTTGTGGCCGCGCGGCGTGCAGACCACGGTCAGGGACGCCACGATCTCCCGGGTCGCCGAATGGCTCGGCCCCGACCACCTGCTCACCGACGAGGCCGGCCGGCTCCGGCTGGGGCCCGAGGTGCGTACGGACTGGGCGTTGTTCCGCGAGCTCGTACGCCGCTCGCACGGCGACCCGACGGCCGGGGCCGTGCTGCTGGAGAAGGCGCTCGGCCTGGTCAGAGGCCCGCTGATAGCCGGCAGGCCACCCGGCAGGTACGCCTGGCTGGCCGCCGAGGACCTGGAGTACGACGTGAGCGCCGGGGTGGCCGACGCGGCCCACCTGCTCTGCGAGCTCAGGCTCGCCCACGGCCAGCCGGACGCGGCGGTGGCCGCCGTACGCGCGGGCCTGCTGCTGGCGGCCGACGACGAAGGGCTCTGGCGTGACCTGCTGCGTGCCACGCACGCCACCGAGGACATCGTGCGCTTGCGCGCGGTCATCGAGGGCCTGACACGCAGGGCGGCCTCCCACCCGTACGGCGGCGGGATGGCCCCCGAGACCGAGGCGTTGATCGAGGAGCTGCTGCCCACGTGGCGCATGCATGTGGTGAGGGAGTCGTCGGCATGAAACGAGTCATGGCGGTGCTGGGCACCATCGCGCTGGGCGTCGCCGTTCTGGCGGGCTGCGGGCAGGCCGAACGCCCGTACACGCCCCAGGGGGCCGCCTCGCCCGCGAGCGGCCAGCCGGTCCCGGACCCGTCGAAGAGCGAAGGCGGCACCGCCACCGCCTCAGGCGCCGAGACTCTGAACATCGGCGGCGACAAGCTGCGGGTGCGGATCGAGTGGCCCGACGACCCCGACCCGCTGTTGAAGCTCATCACCGGCTACTACGTCGCCTCCAGGAAGGCGCTCGTCTCAGGAAGCGATCGATACCTGAAGGATCTGGATCTCGAACTCACGGCGGTCCGCGAAGCGTACGACTGGGTGCACGGATACACCAAGGAGGACATGACCGTGAGAGGTGACGCCCGGCTGTACAACCTGCGCGTCGCCGCGCTGGTGGGCAAGGGCGTGCAGGTCAATGCGTGCGTGGACGAGTCGGAGGTGCGCGTGCTGTCCACGGGCACGGGGAAGCCCGTCGAGCCTCAGCCCGCCTTCGTGCGCGAGCCGTACCTCCAGGCCGTGCTCGCGCACCGCGGCGATGACGGGGTGTGGCGGATCAGATCGTTCGGCTATGGCGAGAAAGGGTGCAGCAGATGACTCCCATGGGCTCAGTCGCCGTCGCCGCGCTCCTGGTGTTTGCGGGCGCGGCGAATCCTGAGGACGGCGGACGTACGGTGGGCACCCCCATCAAGGAGGGCAACACGAGGGGCATCGACCTCGCCCACTCGAAGATCGTCGTGTCCGGCGACGGGACCAGGGGCGGTAAGAGCGACGGTTACGTGCTCAAGCGCCCATGCTGGTACGAGCCGGGCCTGGACGCGAACGAGATGCTCAAGTCGCAGGAAAGCCTGCGGGCCTACTGGTTCAGGTTCACGGAGAACCCCACCGAGGAGAAGTGGCAGGCGTTCCTCAAGCAGTTCGAGGACAAGATCGGAAAGGACGGGCGCTGGTGGGGGCCCGCGTACAACGCCGCCGATCCGAAAGGGCAGGCCTGTTTCGCCAGTCTCGACCCGTTCGTCTTCGTGCCGCCGGGTACCACGCCGCCGTCCGGCATCACGATCCAGGAACTGGCCGAGATCGCCAGAGCCGCGCTGACCGTGCCCGAGCCGACGGTCAAGCTCAACCCGGACGCCAAGAGCTACGTGAACCTGCCCACCTGGGTGTGGCTGGAGGGCATCGGTGAGCCGCGCAGGTCGGTGACCGCGACGATTCCCGGGGTCATGAGCGCGACCGTGGTCGCCACGCTCGAAAGCATCACGATCGACCCGGGCACCACGAAGGACCGCGCCGAGGTGAACATGGAGGGGTGCGGGACGTCCGGGAAGCCGTACACCAAGGGCGGCACGTTCTCGTGCGGCGTGCGTTATCTGCGTTCGTCGATCGACCAGCCGCGCGAGAAGTACACGCTGACGGTCTCCACCGTGTGGCCGGTCGAGGTGGTCGACAACGTGGTGCCGGTGCAGTTCGCGCCCGTCGAGGTCGGCGCGAGTCGCGACGTGCCGGTGGGCGAGATCCAGAGCAACGTCAAACCCTGAACCGTGCCGGATCCGGGGCCGGCGCCGGCCCCGGATCCGCTCCGGCCGAGAGTTCTCAGAGGAACAGTTCGTCGGCGCTCTTCGCGGTGGCGGCCTTGCGCACCCAGGACTCCAGGGTGTCCAGGTCGGTGCAGGCGAGGATGCGGGCCCGCGCCTCGTCGGGGAGCGGGATGTCCCGAGCCTCCAGGATCAGCAGGACGGCCTTCGCCTCACCCTCCGCCTTTCCTTCGGCTTTCCCCTCTGCTTTCCCTTCGGCTTTCCCCTCGGCTTTCCCCTCGGCTATTCCCTTCGCCCTTCCTTCGGCGAGCCACGCGCGCACCACTGCGCTTCTCGGGTGGTCGGTTGCCATGGCCATCCTGAGCTCCCTGATCACTGTGTCGAGCATGAAGTCGGGCAGACACGAAAGGACGAGGTCAGAATACTCGCCGAACTCTTCGGGCAACTGCCCCAGTGCCTCGAAGAGGGTCAAATGTTGCGGAGGCCCGCTTCCGACTGGCCGTGCACGATGGCCGAGACTGTCGCGAGCTCCGGTTGGTCGACGGCCCAGCCGAGATCGATGACCGAAGGAATCCCGTCCGGACCGATGACGATGGGATGTAGCACCCACCTGGGATGCCCCATCTCGATGGGTTCCGCGCAGCGACGGGCTGTCCTGGAGTCCTCGCAGAAGACGAGGAGCAGCACGGGACACTTCGTGCGCGCCCTGAGCGTGGAGAGATAGACGGGCCAGGACCAGCGTTTGCGGGTGTCCGGCTCGCGTTGCACTTCGAGGACCACCGCCGAAACCGGTGTGCCCTCTTTGCAGAGGAGCACCACCGAGTCGGCCCGGTATTCGGTGGGCGTGCAGTCCGTGAAATCGGTGTTGCCCAGCCGTGCCTCGTCGAACGTCGGTACGCAGACCCCCGTCCCGGCCAGCAGCGTGGCGACCAGGGACGGGCGGTTGCGTACGAGCTCGATCAGGTATTCGTGTTCCTGTGTCGGCATGGCGAACACATTACCGAATGTTGTCGATCAATTACTCTGCGTCGATGAATCCTCCGGATTCGTGGGCGATCAACCACTCCTTCACCGGTACGCCGTAGTAGTAGCCGCCGTAGCCGCCGCCGCCGGGCAGCACCCGGTGGCACGGAACGAACGGCGCGATCAGGTTCTGGGCGCAGGCCGAGCCCGCCGCCCTGGCGGCCGTCCGGGGCAGCCCCGCCCGCTCGGCGAGTTCCGCGTACGTGACGGTCGTGCCCGGCTTGACCTCGCGCAACGCGGCGTGGAGCCGCTTGCGGGTGGGCGTGCCGGGCTGCGAGACCGGGATGGCGTCGAGGGCCTCCAGGTCGCCCGCCAGGTAGGCCAGCACGGCCTCACCGGCGGGGCCTGGGCCGCCCACGACCTCCAGGCCCTCCGACTGCAGGGCGGGCGTGAGGCGGGCGTACATCTCCTTGGGTTCGGCGGTGAAGCCGGCCGCGACCAGCACTCCCTCCCGCGACAGCAGGGACAGCGGGCCCATGGGTGTGGGAACGAGCCGTGCGGTGATCATGATGAGCTCCAGAGGTGCAGGGCGGCGTACGCCCGCCACGGGCGCCACCGCTCGATGTGGTCGTGCGGGATGCCGAGGGCGGCCATGCGCTTGTCGAGCACGAGGTCGCCCGTCGGCCAGGCGTCGGGGTCGCGCAGCGCTCGCAGCGCGACGTAGCTCGCCGTCCACGGGCCGACGCCGGGGACGGTGAGCAGACCGGCCACCGCGTCGGCGGGGTCCTGGCCGCCGTCGAGGTCGATGCTCCCGTCGGCCAGGCGGGCCGACAGGTCCTTGAGCGTGGCGATCCTGCGGTTGGTCAGCCCGAGGCCGGTGAGGTCGGTGTCCAGGAGGTGGTCGGGCGTGGGGAAGAGACCCTCGGGCGCGGCGGCCCTCGCGACGATGCGGCCGAGCAGGGTGCGTGCGCCGGCCACGGAAATCTGCTGGCCGACGACCGCGCGTACGGCCAGCTCGAACCCGTCGAACGTGCCTGGCACCCGCAGCCCGGGTCGCGCGGCGAGGAGAGGGGCGAGCGAGCCCTGGCCGAGGGCCTGCGCGATCGCGTGCGGGTCGGCGTCGAGGTCGAGCAGGCGGCGGCAGCGGCCCACGAGGCGGGTGAGCCGCCGCGTGTCGTCCACCGCCACGTCGAGGGCGATGTGGTCGGACTGCGCGGTGAGCGTGATCGTGCCGCCGGGCACGGCCCTGGCGTACGACGTGTGGTCCGCCACCTCGAGCCCCGGGATGGCGCGCGAGGCCAGGAAGCCGAACACGCCGTCGGCGTCGTACGGCTCGCGCCGGTGCAGCCGCAGCCGCAGCGAGACCGGCCCGGCCGCGTCGGCGATCCTGGCCGCCACCCGGCCGGCCGTGGCCCGCAACTCGCTGGGCGTGAAGCCGTACGTCTCCCGCATCGTCGCGTTGAACTGACGGACGCTGCCGAACCCCGCCGCGAACGCCACCTCCGTGACCGGCAGGCCCGTCTCGGTCAGCAGTTGTTTGGCCAGCAGCAGCCGTTTCGTGCGCGCCACCGCCAGCGGCCCGACGCCGAGTTCGGCCGCGAACAGCCGGTGCAGGTGGCGCTCGGTGATGTGCAGCCGCCTGGCGAGCCCGGCGACGCCCTGCTCGTCGGCGGCCCCGTCGTCGATCAGCCGCAGCGCCCTGCCGATGAGGTCGCCCCGGACGTCCCAGCCGGGGTCGCCGGGGGAGAGCTCGGGACGGCAGCGCTTGCACGGGCGGAATCCGGCCGCCTCCGCCGACGCCGCGTGCCGGTAGAAGCGCACGTTGCGGAACGACGGTGTGCGGGCCGGGCAGATCGGGCGGCAGTAGATCCGCGTCGTCGTCACCGCCGTGTAGAAGCGCCCGTCGAACCGGGCGTCTCTGGCCGAGACCGCCCGGTAACAGGAGTCGAAGTCGAGCTCGAGTGGTGACATGTCTCCGACGGTACGCGCCCACCGGGCACGTGGCCCAGCGGAAATCGGACCTCATCGTGAAGTCACAGGTCAGCAGGTGGAAGCGGGTGACCGGCGGAAATCGGACCTGATTGCGCCACGTCGAACAGCAGCGTGCCCGCTCCCGCCAGCACTGCCACCGCGTAGAGCTGCCCCATGGACAGCCAGCCGCCCCACCATCCGAGCGGCACCGACAGCAGCGCCGCCGCCCTGAGCACGTCGGTGACGACCATCACCGGACGCCGCCTGACCCGGTCGACCCAGGCTCCCGCGGGCAGCCCCAGCAGCAGTACCGTGAGTGTCCCGAGCGCCGACAGCAGTCCCACCTCGCCCGCTCCCGCGCCGAGCGCGGTGACGGCGAGCAGGGGCAGCGCGACGTAGCTGATCTGGGAGCCGAACTGGCTGACGGCGCCGGCGACGTACAGGTTGCGGAACGGGCGCAGGCGCAGCAGCGGCTGCTCCACCACAGTTGCTGACATGTCGCAACGATGCTGAAATGTCGGCAAAGACCGCTATAGATTAAGTGACCCACGAATCGAATGACCCTGGACCTGACGTTCACCGCCCGCGACATCGCCAACACCCGCTTCGCGATCTCCCCGCTCGGCGAGGTCGTCGCCAGCGTCCGCGTGGTGAAGGACCCGGCCGCCCACCCGCTGCTGCACTCCTGGGCCGGGCAGGTGCGCCGCAGCCTCCGGGGGGTGGACTGGCGCCTGCTGTCCGACCTCGTCCCGGTGCCGACCGTCGTCATCGCGGGCTTCACGTGTACGCCGCCGTCGACGTCCATGCCGGACCTGAGCCTGGAACTCGCCACGATGCGGGGCGCCGCGGGACGGGTCCGCTCGGATCTGGACGCGGTACCCGGTCCCCGCACGAAACGGGTGCAGGCGCTGTACGACGACCCGGAGCGGGGGCTGGAACGGCTGGCGGAGGAGGTGCAGGCCTACTGGGACGCCGCGGTGGCGCCGTACTGGGCGCGGATCAGGGCACTGCTCGAAGGCGAGATCCTGCGCCGCGCCCGGCTGCTGGCCGAAGGGGGAGCCCAGCGTATGCTGGCCGACCTCGACGACGCGGTCACCTGGCGGGACGGGACCCTGAGCATCGCGCACCGCCACGTCTCGGGCGCCCGTTCGCTGCGCGGGCTCGGGCTGCTGCTGGTGCCGTGCGTGTTCGTCTCGCCGCGGGTCTTCTCGGTCACGACGCCGCCGTACCAGCCGGCCGTGCGTTATCCGCCGCGCGGTATCGCGACGTTGTGGGAGCGCCGTGAGCTGGAGCCGCCCGAGGCCCTGGCGGCCGTGCTCGGCAGGACACGCGCGCGGTTGCTGGCCGAGCTGGACCAGCCCGCCTCCACGCGCGACCTCGCCCGGCGCACGGGCCTGTCTGAGCCGGGCGCGAATCAGCACCTCACCGCGCTGCGCCGCGCCGGTCTCTGCACGGCCCACCGTACGGGGCGTTACGTCCTGTACGCACGTACGGCCACGGCCGAGGCCCTCCTCGAACGAGGGGAGCGCTATTTGGACGAGACGCCCACGCCGAGGTCGAACTCCCGGTAGACGCGCGCCCAGAACCCGTCGCGCAGCCACACCCGCGCCTCGGGGTAGGGCCGCAGCGAGTGGCCGAGCTCCTTCTCCGCCTCGATGAGCAGCTCGGTGTCGATCACGGTCGGCAGGATCGGGCCGGGCAGCAGGTCGCGGATGTTGTCGCGGCCACGGGTGAGGATCCACTTCTGGGCCACGTGCTCGCCGACGTCCTCGACGCGGGGCCGGCTCGGGCCGAGCTTGGCCACCTGGCCGGGCTTGGCGTGCGGCTTGACCGGGGCGCGCCCGGCGAACACCTGGGCGGGGGAGGGAGCGGCGG
>NZ_JAAAHR010000225.1:0-12180 GCF_009908215.1 Nonomuraea sp. K271
GATCGGGGTGGGCCGGGACGGTGGCACGGTGTCGCGGCCCGCGCGGGGTGGCGGGACGAGGCGCAAATGGGATCTTCCTCTGTTATTCGAACGGGGCCCCAACCTCTTGCCGGAATTACCGCTGGCGACGGGCTGTGCCCGCGTATTGTCTCCCCGTCGAACCTCACTGCGCGTGGCATCGGCGATGAGTGTGAGTTGGTTGACGTCTTCGCTGGTCGTGTCCATGTTCGTGGGTGTTCGCATGGATGACCTCCTGCCATGCGGCCCGAAGAAAAGGCCAAATAAGATCAGCAAATCGAACACGATGTCGATCGAACTCCCGTACGATGTTGTACACCACGCACGCGACTTTTTCGAGGAAGACTCGAACAATTGTTTGAAGATGATCTTCAACAGAGATACGGTCGCTGTGTGCGACAACAGGACCACGGACTGGGAGGTTCGCCGGTGAGGCGGGCCGCCAGGCGAGGAGGAAGAGCATGACCGAGCGGGATGACGCAAACGGGGTCAGCGACCTCGCGGTGCGACGGCGAGATTCCCTGGGCCTGACGCCGAGGCAGCGCAAGATCCTCGAAGTGATCCGCGACTCGGTGCAGCAACGCGGATACCCGCCCTCCATGCGTGAGATCGGCGAGGCAGTGCAGCTGACCAGCACCTCCAGCGTGTCTCACCAGTTGACGGCGTTGCAGCGCAAGGGCTACCTGAGGCGTGACCCCCACCGCCCTCGCGCGCTTGAGGTGCGGCTGCCCGGCGAGCCCGTGATGTGGGTCGACCCCGACGCCGCCCCCGACGTCGAGTCCACAGTGAGCCGTCCCACGGCCGCCTACGTGCCCCTCGTGGGCCGCATCGCCGCGGGTGGCCCGATCCTTGCCGAAGAGAGCGTCGAAGACGTCTTCGCCCTGCCCAAGCAGCTGGTCGGTGAGGGCACCCTCTTCCTCCTCCAGGTCACCGGTGACTCGATGATCGAGGCGGCCATCGCCGACGGAGACTGGGTCGTCGTCCGCCAGCAGCCGGTGGCGGAGAGCGGCGACATCGTGGCTGCGATGATCGAGGGCGAGGCCACCGTCAAGACCTTCAAGCGCAAGGACGGTCACGTCTGGCTCGTCCCCCACAACCCCAACTACGAGCCCATTCCCGGTGACGAAGCAAGCGTCCTGGGCAAGGTCGTGGCGGTCCTGCGGCGGCTGTAGCGCGACGGGGTGACCAGGGCGCGCGTCCGACCGCACGCGCCGCGATGACGGCGCGCGCCACACACATGCCATGGGGTACGACACCGCACATCGCCCCCGCGGCTCGCGCGACGGCCCCATCCACGCCGCCGGCGAGTCAGCAGCCCACCCACATCCGCGGTCCTCAACACCGGGCGCCTCCCGATCGGCCGGGTGGCCGCCCGTGGACTTGCGTACACCATGCGTTCGGGGCCGGCGTGCCTCGGCCGGTCACCCCTGCGGGGCCGGCGTGTGCGATCGATACGCGATGCCGGCACCACACCTGCGTCCACGAGCGTGGTCGTCCGTCAGCGGTTGGCGTACAACGCGTGTGCGGACGTGATGGCCTGGTCGGCGAAGCCGAGCACGTCCTTCCTGCGTTCGAACGGTGAGCCGTAGAGCGACTGCCGCGGGGTGCCGAAATGGTCGCTCAGTCCCGAGGCCAGGCTGCCGAGCGTCGGCGCGGCGCTGTCCTCCTCGCGCACCCGCAGCGCCTCGTTCACCACGCGGTGCCAGCGCTCGGGGAACGCCTCCAGCGCGTAACGCCCGGCCTCCGTCTTGGAGGTGATGTCGCCCGTCGCCAGCGTGTAGTGCAGTCGGGCGACGCCCGTGACGATCCACAGTGTGCCGTAGCCGCCCAGGCTGGTCAGGCCCCAGGGCGTGGCCAGGTGGGAGGCCCGGCTCGCCAGGCGCCGCCAGTAGCGGTCGAGGTTGTCGTCGGTCCAGGCGGCCAGCGCGTCAGGATCGTTCCAGATGTCGAACTCGTCTGGCTTGGGCCCCCGGCAGGTCAGTCCGTGCTCCGCCATTGTGTGCCAGGTGACCGGGGTGAGCTCGCCCGGGCGATTGAGCCTGCCGTGCTGCGCCTGCGGGCGAGTGCCCAGGCCGTTAGGGCCCCGGCGCAGGTCGTCCCAGGTGAGGTACACCCCGTCGAAGGGGTGGGCGCCGAGCCGGGTGTGGATGCGCTCCAGTACGTCTTCCGGCGGGGCGGCGGCCGTGACGGCGATGAAGTCCACGTCGCTCGTGCCCGGCCGGTAGTCGCCCAGGGCGGCCGAGCCCTCGAGATAAAGCCCCTCCACCAAGCCGGGAGCCTCCGCGTCGGCGATCGACAGGTAGGTCTCGACGATGGCGTCGACCTTCGAGTGGGGCATCATGGCCGCCCAGCCTGCCACAACCGGCGGCAGCACCTCATCAACATTCGAGAATCCTAAAATGGGTGGGTGGATTACGCATATACCCCCGAAGGGCTCAAAGTCGCACACGATGGCCTGAAATGGGCAGCGGTTGAACCGGGCGTGATCCCCGCCTGGATCGCCGACATGGATCTGCCCACCGCCGCCGAGGTGGTCGAGGCGCTGCGGCGACGGGCGGACGGCGACCTCGGCTATCCGGCCTGGCTGACCGATCCCTGCGCGGGGCCGCTGGCCGAGGCGTTCGCCGAGCGCATGGCGGGCAAGTACGGCTGGGCGGCCGACCCCGCGCTCGTACGCTCCTTCAACGACCTGAACCAGGCACTCCAGGTGCTCCTCCACATCTGCACCGAGCCCGGCGACGGCGTCGCGGTGCACACTCCCGCCTACCACCCGTTCCTGTCGACGCTGGAGGTCATGGAGCGCCCGCTCCGCCCCATCCAGATGGAGCCCGACGGCGGCTCGTGGCGTTTCGAGGTGCCCGACCTGACCGGCTGCCGGGTGCTCCTCCTGGTCAACCCGCACAACCCGACCGGCAGGGCCTTCACCCACGACGAGCTGACCGAGCTGGCCGAGCACGCCGAGCGCCACGACCTGCTGGTCCTCGCCGACGAGATCCACGCCGACCTCGTGTACGAACCGCACCGCCACATCCCGTTCGCCACGATCCTCCCCGAGCGCACCGTCACCCTCACGTCCGCGACGAAGGCGTTCAACCTGGGCGGCATCCGCTGCTCGGTCGCCCACCTCGGCCACCCGGGCGTCCGCGAGGCTCTGGAGTCGCAGCCACCCTTCGTGTACGGCTCCGCGAACGTGTTCGGCGTCGAGGCGACCGTCGCGGCATGGCGGCACGGGGACGCCTGGCTGGAACGCACCCTCGCCCTGCTCGACCGCAACCGGCGCACGATCGCCGCCCGCCTGCCGGGCACGTTCGGCTACCGGGTGCCGGAGGCGACGTACCTGGCCTGGCTGCGCGTCGGCAGGCCCGGCCTGGCCGAGGTCTTCGAGCGCGAGGCGAGAGTACGGCTGAACGACGGCGCGGACTTCGGCCCCGGCGGCGCCGGCCACGTACGCCTCAACTTCGCCACCACCGAACCCATCCTCGACGAGATCCTCGACCGCCTGGCCGGGACCCATCTCGCAGGCTGACCCATGCTCCGGGGTCCCGGAGGTGGCTGCCCGGCCGTCAGGCGTCGGTCAGGCCGCGTAGCACGTCGGGTCTGTTGGTGATGATGCCGTCCACCTGGTAGGACATCATCCGGCGCATGTCGTCCGGATCGTCCACCGTGTACGTGAGGACCTCCATGCCGAGCCCGTGCACACGCCGTACGTACGCGGATGTGAGTGTGGTGTACGGCGGGTTGATCTGGTCGGCGAACTCGGCCAGTGACGGCAGTTCGGCGGTCGCCGGCGTGCCGAGCAGCCCGATCGGCACGCCGGGCATGAGCCGGTGGAACCTGCGCATCGACTCCCAGTCGAACGACTGCACGACCAGCCGCCCGGGTGACAGCCAGCGAGGGTTGCGCCGCAGCTCGGCGGCGATGCGGGTTTCGATGCCGGGATACCGGTCGGGGGCCTTGACCTCAAGGAGGAGGCCCATGCGCGAGCCGCTCATCGTGCGCAGTGCCTCGCCGAGGGTGGGCACCGGTTCGCCCGCGTGCCCGCCGGAGAACCACGAGCCGGCGTCGAGCTTGCGGATTTGGGCGAGGGTGAGGTCGCCGACGTTCCACGGCGACAGGCCGGGGAAGACCTTTTCGGCGTCGGTGGTGCGGGTCAGGGTGGTGTCGTGCATGAGAACGAGCTGGTGGTCCTTGGTCTCCTGGACGTCCAGCTCGAACATGTCGGCCCGCTGGTCGCCGGCGAGCTCGAAGGCGGTGATCGTGTTCTCGGGGGCGTACGCGGAGGCGCCTCGGTGGGCGACGTTGACGACCGGCCGGGCGGCCGCCGCGGTGGCGGGGCCGGTGAGCGCGGTCAGGACGGCGAGGGTGGTCGCGATGATGAGGGCGAGTCGTCTGGACATGGGTCTCCACTTCTGGGGAGAGGCCTACGACTCGACGGTCACAAGATCGCATGACTGGCAGTTGAGTGCAGAGTAGCCTCGCGGTGCCCGGACGGTGAGCATCCGACACGCGGACCTGACGGAGGGTCGACGTTCACGACCCTTTAACCTGAAATGTGCATTATCGCGGGGCGTTGGCCGTTCTTCTGTCGGCTTGGTTCATGGCGCAGTTCGACTTCTTCGTGGTGAACGTGGCCGCCCCTTCTCTCGAACACAACCTGCACGCCGGGCCCGCGGCCCTGGAGCTGATCGTGGCCGGCTACGCCTTCACGTACGCGGCTGGGATGATCACCGGCGGGCGGCTCGGCGACCGCTACGGTTACCGGCGCGTGTTCGTCTGGGGCGTGGCCGCGTTCACGGTGGCGTCGGTGCTGGGCGGGATCGCGCAGAGCCCGTCCCAGCTCGTCGCCGCCCGCCTGCTGCAGGGCCTCGCGGGCGCCGCCATGGTGCCGCAGGTGCTGGCCACGATTTCCGCCGTCTATCCGCCGGGGGAGCGGGCACGCGCCATCGGCTGGTACGGCGCGACCGGCGGCCTCGGCTCGATCGCCGGCCAGGTGCTGGGCGGCCTGCTGCTGACGGCCGACGTGCTGGGGCTCGGCTGGCGGGCGGTCTTCCTCATCAACATGCCGGTCGGCCTGGTCGTCGTCCCGCTGGCCTGGCGGCTGCTGCCGGAGGTGGAGACGGCCCGCCGCTCCAAGCTCGACGTGCCGGGCGCGGCGGGGCTGGCGGCCGGGGTGGGGTTGCTGCTGGTGCCGCTGGGCCTTGGCAACAGCCTGGGCTGGCCCGTCTGGACGTGGGCGTGCATGGTGGCGAGCGTCCCCGTGTTTGCGCTGACCTGGAGCTGGTTGCGGGCGCTCGGGGCGCGCGGCGGGCAGCCGGTGCTCGACCTGGCGCTGCTCAGGGTGCACTCCTACCTGGCGGGCGTCGGGTCGATCGTCGCGTTCATGGCGTACTTCGCCTCGTTCATGTTCACGCTGACGCTGCTGCTGCAGATCGGGCTGGGGCTCACAGCGTTCCAGGCGGGGCTGGTGTTCGCGCCGATGGGGGCGATGTTCACGATCACCTCGCTGCTCGGGGCCCGGCTGGTCAGGAGACACGGGCTGATCGTGGTCCTCGCGGGCGGCGTGGTCGTCGTGACCGGGCTGGGCCTGCTCCTCGCGGGCGTGGGTCAGGGGCTGCCGTACGTGCTCGCCGCGCTCATGCTGGTCGGCGCCGGCAACGGCCTGGTGCTGCCGCAGCTCATCGGGGCCGCGCTGGTCGAGGTCGAGCCGCACCAGGCCGGCATCGGTTCGGGTGTGCTGAGCACCGCCCAGCAGTTCGCGGGCGCGGGCGGTGTCGCCGTGATCGGCGCGGTCTTCTTCGCCGTCGCGGAGGGCGGGCGCGAGATCGCGGCCATGCGCTGGTCGGCGGCTGTGGACCTGGTGCTCGTCATCGTCGTGATCGTGTCGGTGGCCTACAACCGGCGCCGCGCTATCCGGCGGGCCTGGCCAGAGCGGTCCCGTACAGCTGTGACACCCTGAGCCTGATCACCAGCCGCCCGTCGTCCGCCATCCGGCGCAGGAAGGCGGTGGCGTCGTCGACATGGTGCTGCATGGCCAGCAGTTCCAGGCCCACCTCGTCGCCCGGCTCGGTGCTCACCGGCGACACCTCCGCCTGGCCCTCGGCCACGGCGTAGGACGTGAAGTCGTCGTCGGCCACGTAGAGGGCGCCGCGCGGGTCCTTGTGCAGCTGCCTGACCTTGAGCCGGTCGGCCATGGTGGGAATGCGTACGACGCGCTGCTGGGGATCCCACGTGTACCGGACGGTGGACATGTGGGAGTGGCCGCTGCCCTTGTTGGTGGCCAGCGCTCCGAAGCGCTGCTTGCTCAGCAGGCGGGACAGCTCGTCGTCGCTCAGCGAGCGGGGCGGCGGGCCCGCCTCGGGCGCGTACTCCTGTGACATGCACCATCCCGTACGTACCGCAGACGCCGACATAAAGAGATATGTCAGCCTATCCCCAGTTCCCTGCTGAACGTCTGGGCATCCGAGATCACCCAGTACTCGGCGAACCTGTCTCTCTCGGCTCGCAGGATGTCGTGCCCGCCGAAGGCCACCCTCGTCCCCTCGGGGACGGTCGCACCGGGCAGGCCGCCCCGGTAGGAGCCGTTGAAGGTCCACCTGGCCGCCACGAGGTCGCCGTCGGGTATCGGGCCGACGTCCAGTGTGACCCGGACGTCGTCGAAGGGGGCGTACCCCTGCTTCAGCACCTCGACCAGCTCGCCGGGACCGGACACCTCCATGCCGGGCCAGTGGCCGGTGAAGCCGGGAGTGACGAGCTCGTGGGCGAGCTCGAAGTCGCCGTTCCACATCTCGAGCAGCCACCGTCTGTAAAGATCGGAGATCGTCATTCGGGCACCCTACCCGCTCGCCTGTAAGTTACAGCTCATGAAACTTGCTATCACCAGCGGATATGTCGTGCCGGTCGACGGAGATCCCATCGACGGCGGCACCGTGCTCATCGAGGACGGGAAGATCACCGCGGTCGGCCGTGGCGTGGCCGTGCCGGAGGGCATGCCCGTCGTCGACGCGGGCGGCGGCTGGGTCCTGCCCGGCTTCGTCGAGGCCCACGGCCACCTGGGCGTGTACGAGGAGGCGGAGGGCTGGGCCGGTCAGGACACCAACGAGATGACCGACCCCAACGGCGCCCGCCTGCGCGCCCTCGACGCCATCAACCCCGCTGACCTGGGCTTCGCCGACGCGCTCTCGGGTGGCGTGACCACGGCGGTGATCAAGCCGGGCTCCGGCAACCCCATCGGCGGGCAGACGGTCGCCGTCAAGTGCTGGGGCAGAAGCGCGGACGAGATGCTGGTCAAGGAGCCGGTGAGCGTCAAGAGCGCACTCGGCGAGAACCCCAAGCGCGTCTACGGCGACCAGAAGAAGCTGCCCTCCACCCGGCAGGGCGTGGCCGCGGTGATCCGCGACGCGTTCATGAAGGCGCAGGACTACCGGGCCAGGCGGGCGGCGGCCGAGGCGGAGGGCAAGCCGTTCGACCGCGACGGCACCCTGGAGGTCCTCGTCCGCGTGCTCGACGGCGAGCTGCCCTGGTGCCAGCACACGCACCGGGCCGACGACATCGCCACGGCGCTGCGGCTGTCGGCGGAGTTCGGCTACCGGGTCGTCATCAACCACGGCACCGAAGGCCACCTGCTGGCCGACACCCTGGCCGCCAGGAACGTTCCGGTCATCATCGGCCCGCTTTTCACCAGCCGGTCGAAGGTCGAACTGCGCCAGCGCTCGCTGCGCAACCCCGGCATCCTGGCGCGGGCGGGCGTCGAGCTGGCCATCACCACCGACCACCCCGTCGTGCCCATCCACTTCCTCGTGCACCAGGCCACGCTCGCGGTCAAGGAGGGCATGGACCCGGCCGAGGCGCTGCGGTCGATCACCGTGAACCCGGCCAGGATCATGGGGATCGACGACCGGGTGGGCTCCCTGCGCCCCGGGCTGGACGGCGACGTGGTCATCTGGTCCGGCGACCCGCTGGACGTCATGAGCCGGGCGCAGAGGGTGTTCATTTCCGGCCGGGAGGTGTATTCGTACACCGACGGCGAGCCCGTCGTGGCAGACCCCTATTACCGCGAATCAAGTGACCGTTGAGCGCCTGTAGATGCGCGGCCCGCATAGTGGGCGGACCGAACGGGAAGTGAGAGACCACGATGACAGCTCCGCCCCAGAGCGCACTCTCCCAGCGCCCCAGCAAGGCCCTGCTGGTCGGCCTGGTCCTCTCCGGCGTGCTGGCGCTGCTCGTGCTGGCGGTCCTGCTCGTGGCCGGCGGTCCCGTGGGCTTCGGCCTGGCCGCGCTGCTGGCGGTGGCTCCGCTGCCGGTCCTGCTGGCCGCGGTGCTCTCCCTCGACCGGCTGGAGCCCGAGCCGAAGCTCAACCTGGCGTTCGCGTTCGCGTGGGGCGCGGGGCTGGCGGTCGTCCTGGGCATCGCGCTGACGGTCCTGGGGCAGGAGCTCTTCGTCCGAGCCGGGTTCGGCTCCGCGGTCGTCGACGACGTGGGCGCCGTCGTGCTGGCCCCCGTGATCGAGGAGGCGCTCAAGGGTTCGGCGCTGCTCCTGCTCCTGCGCAGGCGCAGGGAGATCGACGGCCTGACCGACGGCATCGTGTACGCCTCCCTGGCCGGCCTCGGCTTCGCCGCCGTGGAGAACGTCGGCTACTACCTGCTGGCCTTCGAGGAGGAGGGCGCAGGCGGCGCGGTGCAGTTGTTCGTCGTTCGAGGGTTGATCGACCCGCTCGGTCACCCGATCTACACCTCGTTGATCGGAGTGGGGGTCGCGTACGCGCTCACCAGGCGCACCGCGGGACGCTACGCCGCGATCCCGCTGGGCTATCTGGGCGCCGTCTTCCTGCACGGCCTCTGGAACGGCGCCGCCACCACGGGTTCGCTGGCCTGGCTCGGCCTGGCCTACCTCGTGATCATGGTGGCGCTGGTCGCGCTGATCGCCGTGACCGTCGCCGAGCGGCGTCACCTCGTCGCCAAGATGGGCGCCTACCTGCCCGGCTACGGGCAGACAGGGCTGGTCACCGAGGCGGACGTCACCATGCTCAGCACGCTGCCCGGCCGTAAGGCGGCGCGCAAGTGGGCCAGGAGGGCCGGGCTCGGCCGGGCCATGAGCGACTACCAGCAGGCGGCGACCGAACTGACCATGCTGCACCTGCGGGCCGAACGGCAGGGCATGGACCCCGCCAGGTTCACGGCCGAACGCGATGCGTACCTGGCGGCGATGGCGCACGCCCGGCGCTGGTAGGCGGGTGCGGTGTGGCCCGGGAGGTCGGTAAGTCTGGCAGGCACGCCAGCGTACGCGTCGGTCACGGTGGGTACGAGACCTCATCCGGCAAGGCGAGGAAAGGACCGGAAATGATCCCTGGCTGCGGCAACTGCAACTGCAACGACGCGATGTACGAGGGCAAGCCGTCCCACTGGACCCTGCTGCGCGTCGAGTAACCAGCACCGCGCCGGGGTCGCCCGCATCCCACCACGGCCGGCCCCGGCCCTGGAGCGCGCCCGTCCGGCCGCGGGGAAGGTTCCCTGACAAAATGGGGGAAAACCCCCGAAGGGAGATCACATGAGCTGGGCGGAGATCGGGTCCGAGGACGAACTGCGCGAGCTTCTCGGCGAGGTGATGCCGAGGGCCGCGACCAAGGAGCGCGTACGCCTCCACCAGCGTGACCGCGACTGGCTGGCGGCCTCGCCGTTCTGCCTGATCGCCACGTCGGACGACCAGGGCTCCTGCGACGTCTCGCCCAAGGGCGACCCCGCCGGGTTCGTGCACGTCATCGACGACACCACGATCGCCGTCCCTGACCGCCCGGGGAATCGCCGAGCGGACGGATTCCGCAACATCCTGAAGAATCCGCATGTGGGGTTGATCTTTTTGATCCCCGGCCGCAACGAGACCCTGCGCATCAACGGCCGGGCCAGGCTCGTGCGTGAGGCTCCGTTCTTCGACGAACTGATCGTCAAGGGCCACCGGCCGCATCTCGCGCTCGTGGTGGAGATCGAGCAGATCTTCTTTCACTGCGCCAAGTCGTTCATGCGTTCCGCGCTGTGGAAGCCCGACACCTGGCAGCCCGACGTCCTGCCCTCGCACGCCCGGCTGATCAAGGACGTGCAGGTGGTCGAGGAGAGCGTGGAAGAGCTGGAGCGCTACTACGGCGAGAGCTACGCCGAGAAGTTGTACGCCGCAGGCCGCTAGGCGGCGCTGGTGGGGCCGCCCGGGAAACGGATCACGTTTCTGCCGGTGTAGGCCCGCAGGTCGATCACTTTGGGGTCGGCCGGTGGCTTGCGGCGGTCAGCCGTGCGGATGTAGCGGACCTTGTGCCTGGCGATCTGTGGCGGCACCACCACAAGCCTCGTCATCGTGAGCCCCCCGTGATGTGCTTGTTATCTATGTATCTACAGAAACCCCCGTAAATTCGGCGTAAGGGGCAGATCAGTAGGGTAGCGTGCGACCCGCGGGTGAGCGCAGATCGAGCTCCACGGCCGGCCGCGGGCGCCGTTTGACGGTCGCCCTCACGACTCTCACGCGTCTCATGGTCGTCCCCCTTCCTGAACGCGTGTCCTGCCTCCTGCGACGGTGCGCCACGCCGTTGGGCGGCGGCATGCCGGGCGCCTGTCGCCCGCCGTGCGCCAACCTATCCGGCGCTCGCTGATCGGCTCAAAGCATTTCCGCACAGAGAATGGGCGATGATCCGGCCGCGCACGTGGCTCTCGGTCGCCTCAAACGCGGCCCGTCCCGTGGCCCGGTCGCGCGCCACCACAGGCGCCGCCGTCGCTCCAGCCGGCCTTCCTCAGGTCGCGGCGGGGCATGCCCCACACACTACCCTCGGCCGTTGACCTGCCCAAACACGGCCGACGTGGGCTAACCCTTGCAGTTGCCCCAGGACTTGCGCCCGCCCCACGCCTCGACGCGGTTGCCGGAGTCGCGGGTCCAGCCGGAGTAGCGCACGCACTTCCAGGCCCCGTCGATGTGGCCCGTCTCGGCGTAGTAGCGGTATTTCTGCACGTCCTCGCTTCGGCCGCCGCCCCGGACCTCGAGGTAGGCGCCGGTGACCGTGCGGGCCCCCTTGTACGCCGTCTTGATCGCGGCGACGCAGTTCTTGCCACCGCGCTTGCTATACATCAGGTACACGTGCCCGAACACCGCTCCGGCGCGGGTCCTCATCGTGCGGTGGCCGTCCTTGACCCGGTGGAAGCCGGGGCCGCAGACGCGCTCGGGGGTGTAGGCGGCCGATCCGGCGTACGCGGCGGAGGGGGTGGCGGCGAGTCCGGCGGCGGCCAGGGCGGCCGCGATGACCGTGCGGATGAGCACGTGTGTCCCTTCGGCAGGCGGCAATAAGGACACCGTCGATCTTTACTGGGTCTTGACCAGATTTTCAAGGGGGCTTGGTCGAATGCCGCTGATCGCGGTGTGCGCGGTGTGGGGTGTGTTCTGGGGTTCGTGGTCCGCCCTGCTGCCCGCCGTCAAGCTGCAGCTGGGCCTGTCGGCCGGCGACCTGGGGCTGGCGCTGAGCGCCGTTCCCGTCGGGGCGCTGCCCGCGATGGCCCTGGCCGGAAGGTTCGCACGCGGGCGGGAACGTAGCGCTCTGCTGACGTGCACCGTGGTGTTCGCGCTGAGCGTGGCAGGCATCGGGCCGGCCGGCACGGCCTGGCAGCTCGCGCTGGCGCTCCTGCTGCTCGGCGCGTCGAGCGGCGCGCTCGACGTCGCGCTCAACCTGGCGACAGGGCGGGCCGAGCGCGAAAGCGGACGCCGGCTCTTCCAGCCCGTGCACGCCGCCTTCCCCGTCGCGGTCATCGTTGCCGCGCCGGCCACCGGGCTGGCCCGCTCCCTAGGGGTCGGCTCCGGCACGGTGCTGGCGGCGATCGGGCTGCTCGTGGTCGCCGTGTCTCTGACGCTGCTCGCGCTGCCGCTGGGGCGCGGCCTGCCGGACACCTCCTCGCGACCCGCCCGGCGCAGCCTCGTAGGAGCCGCGCTGCTGCTCGGCACGCTGGCCGCCTGCGTGCTCACCATCGAGAACTCGGTCGAGCAGTGGTCGGTGCTGCTGCTTGAGCAGCACCGCGGCGCCGGCCCGGTGACGGCCAGCGTCGCGCCCTCGGTCTACATGGCCGCCCTGACGGTGGGGCGGCTCGTCGTGCAGGCGCTGCCGAGGACACCCCTCAGGGCGCTGCACCTGGTGGCGGGGG
>NZ_JAAAHR010000226.1:0-12142 GCF_009908215.1 Nonomuraea sp. K271
GTCTCGCCCGCCCCCACCCACCAGTCGCCGTGCCTGCGCGTCCTTGGCTGGTCCATCCGCTGGTCGGGTGTCTGTCGTAAAGTCCACCCCGCTGGTTGAGTGTCCGTCGTTGCCGCCCAAGTCCACCCGCAGCTTGGCGCCCCCGGCGCTGCCCACCAGCTTCTCGGAGACCCGCCCTAACCCACGAGTTCCGTCCCTGCTTGGTCGGCCGTGTCAATGCCGGGCCGGGCCGTCCGTTGTGCGACGAGCCCGCCTCTCATCCGCTTGACGTAACGCTGACGCCCACTGGTGTGCCCGTGCCCGGCCCGGCGAGCGCGTTCCGCCCCCCGATGCGTACACGATCGTCACCCCAGCCAGGGAAGTCGTGGAGTCCGGTCGGATGCGGGTGCGTGAGGACGGAGAGCTTGAAACAGGGGTGCGCGGGGTGGGGCGTATCCGGACCGACGCGGTCGTAACGGAAGGGAGGACGGGAGCTTGCCGACCCTTTGCGGCGACGTGCCGCCTACGGTCGTGGGCAGTGTCGTCGATCTGGCACAATGACATGTTGGAACACCGTGACCAGGCGGGTGCCCTCTCACCTCCCGCCGGACACGCCTGTCCCTGGAGCGTCGTTCCGTCGTGCCCCACTCGGCGAGGCGCCGTTCACCCACATGCGAATGCAGGAGAGACCACACCCGTGGCAGTCAAGATCAAGCTCAAGCGGCTCGGCATGATCCGCAACGCTCAATACCGCATCGTCGTCGCCGACAGCCGCACCAAGCGTGACGGCCGGGCGATCGAGGAGATCGGCCTTTACCACCCGAAGGAAAACCCTTCGCGCATCGTGATCAACGCTGAGCGTGCGGCCTACTGGCTGGGTGTCGGCGCGCAGCCGACGGAGCCGGTGCTCAAGCTCCTCAAGCTCACCGGTGACTGGCAGAAGTTCAAGGGCGAGCCCGCCCCCGAGCCTCTCAAGGTCGCTGAGCCCGCGCCTGACCGCCACGCCCTTTACGAGGCCGCGGCCAAGGAGGCGCTGTCCGGTGGCGACACCGGCACGGCCGCCACCACGCCGCCGAAGAGGGCCAAGAAGAAGGAAGAGGCCGAGGCCCCCGCCGAGACCCAGGCCGAGGGCGAGGCCTGACGTGCTCGAGGAGGCTCTCGAGCACCTCGTCAAGGGCATCGTCGAACATCCAGACGATGTCCGGGTTCGCGCACGCCGCATCCGCAGCGGGCGCGTCCTGGAGGTCCGGGTGCACCCCGAGGACCTGGGGAAGGTCATCGGACGCGGCGGGCGCACCGCCAAGGCGCTGCGCACGGTCGTGAACGCCCTGGCCGACGGGAAGTACGTGCGAGTCGATCTGCTCGATCTGCACGAAGTAGTCCGTTAGCGTCAGGTTTGTGCGCCCTCATCGGTCTTCCGATGGGGGCGCTCGCGTTGAGAAAGGGCGGTTCACGTGCAGCTGGTCGTCGGCCGGATAGGCCGTCCGCACGGCGTACGCGGTGAGGTGACCGTGGAGGTGCGCACCGACGATCCCGAGCTGCGCTTCGCCCCAGGCACGTCGATCGCCACCGACCCCCCAGGCAGGGGGCCGCTCGTCGTGGAAGGCCGCCGCTGGCACAAGGGTCTGCTGCTGGTGTCGTTCGCCGGGATCTCCGGCCGTGACGCGGCCGAGGACCTGCGCAACACGATCCTGGTCATCGACTCCGCCGAGGTGGCGCCGCTCGACGACCCCGACGAGTTCCACGACCACCAGCTCATCGGCCTGGCAGTCGAGACCGCGTCCGGTGAGCCCGTGGGTGAGGTCACCGATGTGCTCCACCACGGCCAGGACCTCCTGGTCGTACGCCGGAAAGAGGCCGACGACGCGCTGATCCCGTTCGTGAAGGCTCTTGTGCCCGTGGTCGATGTGGAGGCCGGGCGGCTGGTCGTCGATCCGCCGGAGGGCCTGTTGTGACGCGGATCGACATCATCTCGATCTTTCCCGAATACTTCGCGCCGCTCGACGTCTCTTTGATCGGCAAGGCGCGCGAGCGCGGCACGATCGACGTACGCGTGCACCAGCTCCGTGACTGGGCACACGACGTGCACAGGACCGTGGACGACACCCCCTACGGCGGAGGGCCGGGCATGGTCATGAAACCCGAGGTGTGGGGCGAGGCCATCGACTCCGTGATCGGCGACGGGGCGCCCCGGATGGTCGTGCCGACCCCGAGTGGGCGGCCGTTCACCCAGGAGCTGGCGCAGGAGCTGGCGGGAGAGCCGTGGCTGTTGTTCGCGTGCGGGCGTTACGAGGGGATCGATACACGCGTCGTGGAGGAATATGCCGGGCGGCTGCGGGTCGACGAGGTCTGCATCGGCGACTACGTGCTGGCCGGCGGCGAGGTGGCCGTGCTGGTCATGGTGGAGGCCGTCGGCAGGCTGCTGCCGGGGGTGCTGGGCAACGCCCAGTCGGCCGTCGACGACTCCTTCGCCCCCGGGTCCATGCGCAACCTCGTCGAGGGCCCCGTCTACACGAAGCCTCCCGTCTGGCGGGGGCGCGAGGTGCCTGACGTGCTGCTGTCCGGACATCACGGAAAAATCGCTAGATGGCGGCGGGACGAGGCGCTGCGCCGTACCGTACGAAACCGGCCCGAACTCGCGGCGGAGCTCGACCCCGAGACGCTTGACAAGCACGACAGGAAACTGCTCGAGGAGCTGTCGTTTCGCGTCGAGCCGGAAGATATGGCAAACTGAATCGCTGCCAACCTGTTGTGGTTGGTCTGTCATGCCCGGGAAACGGTCCTGGGTTTCATCACATCAGCAGGCGTGTCCGCCACGAGCCATGGCCGGGTGGACCTCCGCGTGCTCACGAGGACTTGAGGACAGCTCTCATGCACACGAAGATCCAGGAGCTCGAGAAGGCGACCCTGCGCAGCGATGTGCCGGATTTCCGCCCCGGTGACACGCTCGAGGTTCACGTACGCGTCGTCGAAGGCAGCCGCTCCCGCATCCAGGTCTTCAAGGGCTTCGTGCTGCGCAGGCAGGGCAGCGGCGCCCGCGAGACCTTCACCGTTCGCAAGGTCAGCTACGGCGTCGGCGTCGAGCGCACCTTCCCCGTGCACAGCCCCGTCATCGAGAAGATCGTGCTCGTCTCCCGCGGTGACGTGCGCCGCGCGAAGCTTTACTACATGCGTGACCTGCGCGGTAAGGCCGCCCGCATCCGCGAGAAGCGTGAGACGACTCCCGCGAAGTAACCTTCGTTCTTTCCGAGGTCCGCGCCATGGCGCGGACCTTTCGGCTTTACGGGGCCGTTTCCTTTATGTGGAGCGACTCGTGCGTGGGTGTAACGTCGGTCCAGGCTTGTCGAGCCGGGACATCATCTAGGCTCGTCAGCGATGACTAGCGAGAGCCAGGAGCACGGCGCTGTGCGCCGCCCTGTCGAGGACGAGGTGGACGTGGTCGCCGAAGAGACTCAGAAGCCGGCCAAGGGCGGAAATAAAGAGAAGAAGGGGTCGTTCTGGAAAGAGCTTCCTGTTCTTGTCGTTGTCGCCCTGGTGCTGGCCCTGATCATCAAAACCTTTGTGGTCCAGGCCTTCTACATTCCGTCAGAGTCGATGGAAAACACCCTGCTGACCAACGATCGGGTTCTCGTCAACAAGCTCGTCTACCACACCCGCGACATCGAGCGCGGCGACGTGGTGGTCTTCTCGGGCGTCGACTCCTGGGACGGCGAGTTCCAGATGGAGGAGCCGTCCAATCCTGTCGCGGCGTTCTTCCGCTGGGTCGGCACGGCGTTCGGCGTCATCCCCGGCGAGAAGGACTACATCAAGCGGGTCATCGGCGTCGGCGGCGACCACGTCAAGTGTTGCGACTCCAAGGGCCGCATCACCGTGAACGGCACGCCGATCGACGAGGAGAGCTACCTCTATCCGGGCAACGTGCCCTCTGACAAGTTCTTCGACGTCACCGTTCCGCCCGACCGGCTGTGGGTGATGGGCGACCATCGTTCGGTGTCACTCGACTCACGCGCCCACACCGGCGACGCGGGCGGCGGGTCCATCCCGGTGAGTCAGGTCATCGGACGTGCGTTCGTGATCGTATGGCCGTTCGACCGCGCATCTTCGATAGACATCCCCGACACGTTCGCCCAACCCGCGCTCCAGGCGCTCGGCGGGTCCGTACCGCTGGTCGCCGGGTTCGGGCTGGCCGTACCCTTGGTCCTGGTCCGGCGCCGGCTGCGGAGGAAGCGCTGATGGCCGTCACCAAGAAGGCGGAGGGTGTGGGAAAAGAGAAGAAAAAGAAGGGCAGCTTCCGCGAGACGGTGTTGCTGCTCGTCCTGGGCGTCGGCATCGCGCTGCTGCTGCAGACCTTCGTGGTCGGGTCGTTCTACATCCCGTCGGTGTCGATGGAGAACACCCTGCAGCTCGACGACCGCATCTTCGTCAACAAGCTCTCGGGCAAGCCGGAGCGCGGCGACATCGTGGTGTTCAAGGGCTGGAACGGCGAAGACACCATCAAGCGCGTCATCGGGGTCGGCGGCGACCACGTCAAGTGCTGCGACGCCGACAAGCGCATCACCATCAACGGCAAGCTGCTCGACGAGTCCTCCTACCTCTACCCCGACGATTACGCTTCCGGCGATAAGTTCGACGTCAAGGTGCCGGCCGGCAAGCTCTGGCTGATGGGCGACCACCGCAGCGCCTCGGCCGACTCCCGGGCGCACATGCGGGAGCCGGGTGGCGGCTTCATCTCGGAAGACGCGGTGATCGGCAAGGCCGTGGTGCGCTACTGGCCGTTGTCGCGGGGCTATCTCTTCTCCCAGCCCGAGGCTTTCGACAAGGTCAAGTAGATAAGCTTTCGGTCGCGGTTTGCGGCGAATGAGGCGTACGCTGCCTCTGTCATGACAGTTGCGTTCCGCCCTCGACCCAGCGTCGTCCGGCGAGATTCCGGACTCTACGCCTATGAACGGGCGCTCGCCCGCCGCGGCCTCACCCCCATCGCGGGTGTCGACGAGGCCGGCCGTGGCGCGTGCGCGGGACCGCTCGTGGTCGCGGCCGTCATCCTGCGCAAGCCGGTCGACGGCCTGAGCGACTCGAAACTGCTCGCTCCGGCGGTGCGCGAACGCCTCTACGACGCGATCGTGCGGGTCGCCCACGTGGGCGTCGTGACCATTCCGCCCGAGGAGATCGACGCCAAAGGTCTTCACAAATGCAACGTTTCGGGAATGCGGCGCGCTGTCGCACAGTTGTCCTGTGACCCTGAGTACATCCTGACGGACGGCTTCCCGGTGCCCGGGTTGCCCGCGCCGTCACTAGCCGTGTGGAAGGGGGACCAGGTGGCCGCATGCGTGGCGGCCGCGTCGATCGTGGCCAAGGTGACGAGGGATCGCCTGATGGTCGCGCTGGACGAGCGCTTCCCGCAGTACGGCTTCGCCGAGCACAAGGGGTATGTCACACCAGGACACCGGCTGGCGCTGGAAACGCATGGTCCGTGTCCTGATCACCGTTACTCCTTCGTCACGGTGGCGAGGGGGATGGGTGAGAATGAAATGGGGGCCGGGGTTGCCTGACCAGGCAAACCGGGGGACCGGTACGACAGGAGGACCGCGATGAGCGCAGAGGATCTCGAAAAGTACGAAACCGAGATGGAGCTGCAGCTTTACCGCGAATACCGCGATGTCGTCGGTTTGTTCACATACGTGGTGGAGACTGAGCGGCGGTTCTATCTGACCAACTCAGTCGATCTCGATGTCCGCACTGCGGAGAACGGCGACGTCTTCTTCGACGTGAAGATGCAGGACGCTTGGGTGTGGGACATGTACCGGCCCGCCCGGTTCGTGAAGAACGTACGGGTCGTCACGTTCAAGGACGTGAACGTCGAAGAACTGGCGAAGGCCGACCTGGAGATGCCCAAGGAGGGCTTCTCGGGGTGACGGCGCGACCAGGGCGCTGAGAGGGCCACCACCTCTGGCATGCCGCGCTTGAGCGCCGACGTGGCCCTCAACACCTTTTCCAGGGCTGGTCTCCCTGGAGACGGGCCACCGAAGGACTCCTGGGAATGGGCTTCCCAAACGGTTCAGAGGGACGGCCACGGGGTGGGCGCTTCTGGGGACGGACTCCAGGGAACGACCTCACAAGAAAGGGCTGCAGGGACCGGACCCCACGGAGGACGGGCTCTTGGACGAGTTCCAGGGAACGGACGATTCCCGTACCGAGTTGGCGTGTCCTCGGGCTGTGGCCTACGTCAGTGACTCGGAGTGATCCCGCTGGGTCTTTCGTTGTGTCGGTGCGGCGCTGATGCGGTGGCACGACGCGGAGACGTGGGGCCTGGATGTTTGACGTGGGGCTTGAACGTTGTGGGGCGGTTGCCGGTGCCGTGCCGAGGCGGTGCGCACGCCGGAGTGGCGTCGGCCGTGATTTTTCGCCCGTCAGGCCCTGGGATGGGCCTGACGGTAGGCCGCGCGCAGACGATCGATGGAGACGTGGGTGTAGATCTGCGTGGTGTTCAGCGACGCGTGCCCGAGCAACTCCTGGACGCTGCGCAGGTCCGCCCCGCCCTCCAGCAGGTGTGTCGCCGCGGTGTGCCGGAGACCGTGCGGCCCCATGTCGGGCGCTCCTTCGACCTGTGCCAGCCGCGCGTGTACCACCCGCCGGACGGTCCCCGCGTCGATGCGGCCGCCACGGACCCCGAGGAACAGCGCGGGCCCCGATCTCGCTCGGGCCCACAGCGGACGCCCGTGAATGCACCACCTGTCCAGGGCCCGCAACGCGGGCAGCCCGAACGGCACCGAACGCTCCTTGCGCCCCTTACCGAGAACCCTGAGGACGTGCCGGTCGCGGTCGACGTCGTCGACGTCCAGGGCGCACAACTCGCTCACCCGCACGCCCGTGGCGTACAAGAGCTCCAGCAACGCCTGGTCGCGTAGTTCCTTCGGCTCCGCGGCGGCAGGGACCTCCATCGCGGCCTGCGCCTGCTCCTGGTCGAGTACGGATGGCAGCGAGCGGGCCGTCTTGGCGGTGCCCAGCAGCAATCCCGGATCTGTGGTCAGCCAGCCGCGGCGATGGCAGTAGGCGGTGAAGGTGCGGGCGCAGGCGGTCCGGCGTGCCAGCGTGGATCTGGCCTTTCCCTCCTCGTGCTGGTAGGCCAGCCACTCCCTGAGAGCTCCGATGTCCAGAGCGTCGAGTTCCCCGCCCAAGTGCTCGAGCAGAGAGGTGACGTCGGTCAGGTAGGCACGGACCGTGTGTGGTGAGAGATCGCGCTCCAGCCGCAGGTACCGGCCGAACTCGGCCAGCACCTCGTCCCTCGTCACAGCCGCGGCACCATCCTCACGAACCATGTCTTCCACGCCCCCATCATCGTCGGTGTCGCCATGGTGTTGTGTCGCCATCGTTTCCGCCGGCCATGGTGCCGGCCCTGTCGCCTATGGCCGTCAACGTGTCGTGCCCCTCGTCATGCGCGTCAGCCGCCTCCCACTGCCCGGCCTGTCCTTTGATGCCGGCTGTCGTGCCTACGGCGGCTCTCGTACGCGTCGTCCTGACTTCCCGGCTGCCCGTCCTTCGCCGGCGTACGTCGTGGTCGTCGTTCCGCTGCTGCACCCCTCGCGATGTGCTTTCCCTCTCCGACCGTGCCCGCGCGTCGACGATGCCACGTGTGGTGAGCGGCGACGTCAACAAGCGGTTGTCATGATCTTCAACTATGTCGGCAAAAAGTAGGAGTCACTGGTGCGCGGTTCTCTTCGCCTTTCGGCGGGCGCACGACAGACTGTTGTGCGCGGCCATCGCGGTGCTCTCCCTCCGGTCTTGATGCAGGCCCTCCAAGGATCACGCGATGGCCGTCACCATGTCCATGCCGGTGCGCAGGGCCACACGGTGTGCGTCCGGCCACCGCCGGCTGTCAGGGGTCCAGCCCCTCCGCGGAGATCGGCGAGTCGTCAGGGAACGGTGGGTCGTCTGTCTGGTCGGCGGCCTCCGCGGTGAGCGGGGGTTGCAGGGCGGCCGCTTCGGGAGCCTTGCGATAGCTGGTCGCCGGCTTGCGCAGGCGCCAGCCGTTCGCGGCGCGTTCGATGTAGCCTGCGGCTGCCAGGCCGCCCAGCGCGCTCAAGGCCGTATCCAGGCCCACCCCCGCAGCCACCGCGATCGAGGCCGGTCCCGCGCCGCCTCGGGCGGGAATGGCGTCCAGCACCCTCTTGGTGGATTCGTTCAGTCTGTCCCTGGAGACGGCGGGGACTCGGCTCTGCGGGGCCAGGTCGTCGCCTATCACGCCGACCAGGTCGATCATCTCTTCAGGCGTGGTCACGCAGACTGCTCTGCGCTCCCGAAGCAGCCGGTGGCAGCCGGCCGACTGGCTTGACGTGATGGGGCCAGGCACCGCCGCCAGGTGCCTGTTGAGGGACAGCGCATGCGCGGCCGTGTTGAGCGCGCCGCTGCGCAACGCCGCCTCCACCACCACGGTGCCCCTCGACAGGGCGGCGATCAGGCGGTTTCTGACGAGAAAGCGTGCCCGGGTGGGATGGACGCCCGGTGGGCATTCGCTGATCACGACGCCCTGCTCCCTCACGGCCGCGAACAGGGTGTCGTGGCTGCTCGGATAGCAGACGTCCACGCCGCACGCCAGGACGGCCACCGTGGGCGAATCGGCCGCCAGAGCTCCTTTGTGCGCCGCCCCGTCCACGCCGTACGCGCCACCTGACACGACCGTCCAGCCGGACTCGCTGAGCCCGACACCGAACTGGGCCGCGATGTGCGAACCGTAGGACGTGGCGGCACGGGCGCCGACCACCGCGACGGACTTCAGGCACGCGAAGCGGAGGTCGGCCGTGCCGTGCAGCCACAGCCCGAGAGGACGGCTGGCCCCCAGTTGGTCCAGCTGGGTCGGCCATTCCGGACTGCCGGGGACGATCAGCCTCGCTCCAGCCCTCTCACCTGCTTCCAGGTCGCCCGCGGGTTTGGCGGCCGCCAGCCGGGCGTACCAGGCGTTCAGCCGGCCGGTCAGGTCGGGCGGGCGCTCGTGCTGGGCCTCGCGCGCGGCGAACTCGGGAGGCAAGGCGCGTGCACGGATTGCTGCCGCCGCCTCCGAGGCGCCGTACTGGGCGACGAGGCGACCCATGACGGGGTCGCCCACGTCGGTGGCGCGCATGAGAGCGGCCCTGGCCACCAGTTCGTTCGTCTCCTCCCGCACCTGCCCCGATGGTGGGGTCATGGTGACCGCGGCCCGCCCAGAGATCACGGAAGCTGAGGCCTCCGTGGTGGACGGAAGAGTGCGCACGGTTCGATGGGTGGGCGGGAGCGAGGCGGCCGGCTCGGGTGGGGACGTCGGCGACGGAATGGTGGATGGCGTGGGCTGGGTGTCTGTATCGGCTGCGGAGGCCGGGGGCGACGTGGTCGCGGGAGCGGACGGCATGGGGCTGCTGGTAGTGCTTTCGTGAAGGGGAACGGACATGGACGGGCCAAAGGGGTCTCGGGAACGGGCAGGACTGGTGCAGGGCTGAAACAAGGGGCCGGGGCGCATGCGGGAGGCAGGGAACCGACCCTGGTGATCTCGCCGGAGGGCCTCTCCGGAACCGGGGCTTCGCAGCCGGAGAGGGCCATGAGGCGGTGACACGGGGTCTTGCGGGGAACGGTTGCGTCATGACGTGACTCCCAGCCAGAAGCTGAGGGCGGCCGTGGTCTCGTCCTCCTCCGGGCGCTCCTTGCCCGCCAGGTCGGCGAGGGTCCAGGCGACCCGCACCACGCGGTCGAGGCCCCGGGCGGTGAGGATGCCGGAGTCGAGGCCGGACGTCATGGGCCGCATGGCCGCCTCACCTGGGCGGTGGTCGGCACGCAGGATTGAGGAGGGAATCTCGGCGTTGGTGCGCCAGGGGGTGCCGGCCAGACGTTTGGCGGCTCGGTCGCGGGCCACGAGCACGCGTTCGGCCACGGTCTTGCTGGTCTCCACGAACTGCCGGTCGGCCAGCAGTTCGCGCCTGGTCGAGCGGGCGACCGTGACCTTCATGTCTATGCGGTCAAGGAGCGGGCCCGAGAGCCTGCCGAGGTAGCGGCGTCTGGTCGTGGGCGAACATTTGCACGCCTCGCTCTTGTCGTCGGCCTGGGCGCAGGGGCAGGGATTGGCGGCCAGGACGAGCATGAAGCGGGCAGGGAACGTGACCGAGCCCGCCGATCTGGACACCGTCACCCGGCCGGACTCCAGCGGCTGCCGCAGGGCGTCAAGAACGTGACGGGGAAACTCGGGAGCCTCGTCCATGAACAGCAGGCCCCTGTGGGCAAGCGAGACCGCACCCGGACGCACGACCGCGCTGCCGCCGCCGATGATCGCGGCGGACGTCGCCGTGTGGTGCGGGGCGACGAACGGTGGCCTGCTCATCATGGGGGAGTCGGGCGGCAACACCCCCGCGACGGAATGGATGGCGGTGACCTCCAGGGCGTGATCGAGCCCCAGATCCGGCAGGAGGGTGGGGAGGCGTTCGGCCAGCAGGGTCTTGCCGGTGCCGGGAGGGCCGAGCATCCACAGGTTGTGGCCGCCAGCCGCGCACACTTCGAGGGCTCGGCGGGCCACCGGCTGGCCTACGACGTCAGACAGGTCGACCGCGGGGTCGATGGTGGACCTGCGTGCCTCCCCGCAGTCGTCGACCCGGGTCAGCGGCGGGTCGTCCCCCGTGCGCAGCCACTCGACCAGCTGCCGCAGGCCGGCCATGGGGACGACCTTCACATCGGGCACCAGAGCCGCCTCGGCCGCGTTGGCGGACGGTACGACGACCGTGGCGCCACCGTGCCCGGCGGCACCGAGCACCGAGGGGAGGACACCGCGCACGGGTCTGATGCGGCCGTCGAGGCCCAGCTCACCCAGGAAGAACGGCTCCGCGATGCGCTCGGCGGGGATCACGCCCGCCGCGCCCAGGATCGCCACGGCTATGGCCAAATCGAACTGCGACCCCCGCTTGGGCAGGCTGGCAGGAAACAGGCTGACGATGATGCGGGCGTCGGGCCATGGGTAGCTGCTGTTGACCACAGCGGACCTGACCCGGTCGCGGGCCTCGCTGAGCGCGGTGTCGGGGAGGCCGATGAGGTGGATGCCCGCCAATCCGTTGCCCACGTCGGCCTCGACCTCCACGGTGCGGCCGGTGACGCCGACGACGGCCACGCTGCGGGTGCGGGCCACGGCCATCTAGATCGCCCCCCGCACGTGGCGCAGTGCGAAATCGCCGGCGAAGCGTTCAAGGGCGATCACGTCCACGCGCACGGAGTCGAAGGTGCGCTGCTGCGTGGCCAGCCACTTGGCCGCCAGCATGTTGAGGCGGGCCAGCTTGGCCCTGCTCACGCCCTCCAGAGCCGTGCCGTGTGACGTGCCCGACCGTGTCTTGACCTCGACCACGATCAAACTGGGGCCTTCTTCGGCGATGACGTCGATCTCGCCATGACGGCAGCGCCAGTTGCGCTCGATCACCTTCATTCCCTGTGCCTCCAGGTAGGTCACGGCTAGCTGCTCGCCTTGCCTGCCGAGGTCGAGTCTGTTGTTCGCGGGCATGTGCCACCTCCGTCTGGTTGCCGCCGACTCTCGTGGATTCGAGGCGGGGGAGGCCGGCTGAACGGGGTTCTGGGGATGGCGGGAGTTGTTACCGCGAGGTTGTGGATAACCGGCGTGCCGTTGGCGGACGTACCTGGTCAGCTGTGGCGCGGACGGCGGTCGCCCCTCCTGCGGTGCCGTTTACGGTGTCGGCCTTGTGGCGCGATGTGCCGGTGAGAGGGGGACCGGGAGCGCAGGCGCCGACGTACGGTCGTGACCAGGCTGAGGAGAAGGAACGCTCCCAGCAGCGCGCTCAGGGCGATCGCGCTCGCGGCGGGGACGGCCGGAGCCGGGAGCGTCAGGAAGAGCGCGGGTCGGTTGGATGGCCGTGCCTCGTGAACCGGCCGTGCGATGAGAACGCCGGTGGATCTCGGGGGCGCCGCTGGTGGATTGGGCGCGGTGGCCCTTCTCGTCGGCGCCGGCGCTGGTGGTAGGGGTGCGATGGCCTGTCGGGCCGTGAGGGCTGGTGGTAGGGGCGCGGTGGTCCGTCGTGCTGTACCTGTTGGTGGTGCGGGCGTTGTGGTCCACCATGCCGCGAGAGCCGCTGGTACGGGTGCCGCGCTCCATCGAACTGCGGGGCCTGGCGGACCGGGTGCGGGGGAGGCTGTCGACAGGGGGATGGCG
>NZ_JAAAHR010000227.1:0-12064 GCF_009908215.1 Nonomuraea sp. K271
GCCAACAGGGCAGTGCCGGCCGCCATGGGCACCGCCGCGGCCTCCTCGTACGACAGGTTCCCCGGCTTGGGCGCCAGCTCGCGCTCGGGAACGCAGACGTACTCGGCGAAGCCGCCCTGCTTGGGCATCGCGTAAACCTCGTCGCCCGGGACGAACTCGGTGACGTCCTTGCCCACGGCCACCACCTCGCCGGCCACGTCCGCGCCCAGAATGGTGATCGCAGGCCGGCGCAGGCCGAGGTCGCCGACCACGCGGTAGAGGCGCGGCTCGCCTCTCATGAGGTGCCAGTCGTAGGGCTGGACGGAGGTGGCTCGCACCCTGACCAGCACCTCGTCGTCGCCGGGCTCCGGCTTGCCGAGCTCCTTCAGCTCCATGACGTCGGGCGAGCCGTACCCGCGCAAAACGAACGCCTTCACGTGATCCTCCTCGTGCCGGGGGCGGCCGCGCCGGTCGCGTACCACCGCGAACGTCAGTGTGAACAGCCACGTGCGAAGGCGTAACAGCCGGAAGTACGATCTCGCCGTCGGCCGTTCGGACGCCCGCGACCGGGCCCTTCAGGCGATGCGCCGTGACCGCCGGCGCGGCCACGATCGGCCCATGACCCACGAGTCCACACCTCTGCCAGGGAGCGGGCGGTCCGGATCGGCCTGGGCGCCGCGTACCGGCCTGATCGTGCTCGGTTGCGTCCCGATCCTCGCCGGGGCGGTCCGGCTGACCGAGCTGAACGGCGGCGCCGGCCCCACGCCGGACAACGCGCGTTTCCTCGCCGCGCCGCTCCCCGTGACCCTGCACATCGTCGGCGCCTCCCTGTACACCCTGCTGGGCGCCTTCCAGTTCGGCGGGCGGTGGCGGCCGCGGCATCGGGTCATGGGCCGGGCCCTGGTCCCGCTGGGGCTCGTGGCGGCGCTGAGCGGCCTGTGGCTGACGCTGTTCTCGGCGCTGCCTCCCGGGGACGGCGGCCTGCTCGCCGCCTTCCGGCTCGGCTTCGGCACGGCCATGGCCGGGTCGCTCGTGCTGGGCGTCGCCGCGGTGCTGCGCCGCGACGTCCCCCGCCACCGCGCGTGGATGGCCCGAGCCTACGCGCTCGGCCTGGGCGCGGGCTCGCAGGCGGTGACGCAGGCGCTCTGGCTCCTCTTCGCCGCCACTCCCCCGGACGAGGCCGGCAGGGCGCTGCTCCTGGGCGCAGGCTGGGCGGTCAACCTCGCCGTGGCCGAATGGGTCATCCGATGGCGGTGGGCGGGCCGCCCGGTCAGGGTCTGACGCGGCGGGTCTCGTAGGCCCACATGGCGATCTCGACGCGGTTGCGCACGCCGAGCTTGGTCATCAGGCTCGCGATGTGGCTCTTCACGGTGCTGAGGGAGATGTGCAGCTCGGCGGCGATCTCGCTGTTGGTCCGGCCGCGCGCCACGGTGAGCAGGATCTGCTCCTCGCGCTCCGTCAGCGCCTCGACGGGCTGCGCAGGCGGCGTGCCGCGCCCTGAGTCGGCGAAGGCCGCGAGCAGCCGGGCGGTGATGCTCGGGGCGATGAGGGCGTCGCCTCCCGCGGCGGCGCGTACGGCCTGGCCGAGCAGGTCGGGTCCCGCGTCCTTGAGCAGGAACCCGCGGGCGCCGGCCCTGAGCGCGGCATAGACGTACTCGTCGAGGTCGAACGTGGTGATGACGACGACGGCCAGTGGGGCGTCCACGGCCGGCCCCGCGACGGAGCGGGTGGCCTCGATGCCGTCGAGGTGCGGCATGCGGATGTCGAACAGGCACACGTCGGGACGCAGCCGCCGCGCGAGCTCGACGGCCCGCCGCCCGTCGCCGGCCTCGCCGACGACCTCGATGTCCGGCTGGGCGTCCAGGATCATCCTGAGCCCGGTGCGAGCGATCTCCTGGTCGTCGGCGACGAGCACGCGGATGCTCACGTCGCCGCCCCCGCCCTGGGCAGCACCGCGGTCACGGTCCAGCCGCGCTCGGGGCCGGGGCCGGCCTCGCAGGTGCCGCCGAGCAGGCCGGCGCGCTCGATCATGCCGAGCAGCCCGTAGCCGGGCGCGGACACCAGGCGCGGGGAGGCGGCGTCGCCGTCGTCGCTCACCCGTAAGCGCACCGTCGTGTCGTCGGCGGCCACCAGGACCTCGATGCGGGTGGCGTGGCGGGCGTGCCGCCGGGCGTTGGTGATCGACTCCTGGGCGATGCGGTAGATCGCGGCCCCGACCGGGGGCGGCAGGTCGTCGAGGTCGCCGGCCAGCCGGACGTCCACGGAGGGGCCGACGCGGCCCTGGCAGGCGAGCTGCCGCAGATCGGAGACGCGCCGGCCGGGCGCCAGCTCCGCCGGCTCGTTCTTGCGCAGGACGCGCACCATGGCGCGCATCTCGGCGAGGGTGCGCGTCGCCTCGGCCTCGATCACGCGCAGCGCGTCGGTGGCGGCCTCCGGCCGCGTCACCGCCGTCGCCAGGCCCGCCTGGGCGCGGATCGCCATGGCCGAGACGTGGTGGGCCACGATGTCGTGCAGGTCGCGGGCCAGCTGTTCGCGTTCGAGCAGCTTGACCTGGTCGAGCTCGCGCATGCGCGCCCTGGCCCGGTAGCGCAGCGCCCCGCCGAGCGCCATGGCGGAGAAGACGACCGCGAACGCGCCCACGGCGTCGGCGGGGGCGAGCGGCGCGCCGGCCAGCGAGAAGCGCACCCCGACGAGCATGACCGCCACCCCGATCACGACCTCCCGGCCGGACCCCCAGCGGAACAGCGCATAGACCAGGACCAGCACGAACACCATCGTGTACGAGTCGGGGCGGCCGCCCAGGAACAGCGGGACGACGCTCGAGGTGGTGAAGGCGATCACCAGCATCAGCAGCGGCCTGGTCCTGCGCCAGAGCAACGTGGGCACCAGCCCGACGGTGACGATCATCGAGACGGTCCGCCACGGCATGTCCGGGCGTACGGCTCCTTCGAGCAGCGCGAGTGCCACGAGCACCCCGACGAGCGCCCAGTCCCGCCAGACCCGTGCGGGCGGGTCGGGGGCAGGGGGCTCGTTCCACACGGAACGAAGCACGCCCTCATCGTACGAGAGTCCGCCCCGCCGCGGACGAGGCGGGAAGCGGTCGTCAGGCCCTGGCCCCGCTCCGGATCGCCCTGCGCCGGAACGTCTTCGCGCTCGCCCGGTGCACGGCGGCCTTGATCAGGCCGAACAGCGCCCCTTGCACGGCGGCGGCGACCAGGACCTCCGTCAGGTCGCGGTCGAGGTCCTCGGCGTCGGGCGAGTCGTCCTCGCCCGCGGCCAGTTTCCACATCCGCCGGAACAGCATGGTCGCCAGGGCGCCGCTGAGCAGGCCCATCCCCAGCGAGGCGGCCTTCTGTACAGGATGCATGCCGTCTCCGTGCCCGGTGTACGCGTCCTAAACGTTGCCCGGACCGGCCGCGTGGGCGTTCAGCGCGACGCGCGCATCAGCCCGTGACACGCGATGGCGGCGGCCGCCACGACGTTCAGGGAGTCGACCCCCGCCGCCATGGCCCCCGCGTTCATGGGGATGCACACCGCGTGGTCGGCCTCCTGCAGCCAGTGGGACGAGAGCCCGTCGCCCTCGGCGCCCAGCAGCAGCGCCACCCGTCCCTCGACCGCGATCTCGTCGATCGGGACGGCGTTCTGATCGGGGGTCAGGGCCAGCATCCGGCAGCCCGCCTTCCGCAGCTGCGCGAGCCCTTCGAACCAGTCGTCCATCCGCGCGTACGGGATCGAGAACACCGCGCCCATCGACACCTTGACCGCCCGCCGGTAGAGCGGGTCGGCGCACCGGGGCGACAGGATGACGCCGTCGACGCCGAGCGCCGCCGCCGACCTGAAGATCGCCCCTACGTTGGCGTGGTCGACGAGGTCCTCCAGCACGAGCAGGCGGCGGCCGCCCCGCTTGAGCAGGGTCTCGACGGCGGGCAGAGGGAGGCGTTCCATCGAGGCCAGCGCCCCGCGGTGGACCTGGAAGCCGGCGATGCCGGACATGATCTCGTCGCTCACCACGTAGACGGTGGCGTCGCCGAGCACGTCCTCCAGGGGCGCCAGCCAGCGGCGGGTGGTCAGGACCGAACGGATCGGGTAGCCGGCGGCGATGGCGCGTCTGATGACCTTCTCGCCTTCGGCGAGGAACAACCCGCGCTCGGCCTCCAGGCTCTTGCGCAGTTCCACGTCCCTGAGCCGGGTGTAGTCGGTCAGGCGCGGGTCGCCGGGGTCGGTGACGTACTCAAGCACCTTCTGATACTGCCATGCGCCGCCTGACCTGCCAGACCACCGCGTAGCAGGTGAGGACGAGGCACAGGCCGACCAGGGTGCCCGCGCCTGCCTTCGTGAGCACGCTGGGAAGGCCGAGTTCGGGGCTGGGCTCGTCCACGAGCGGCCACAGCAGGGCGCCCGCCACCGTGCCGGACGCGCACGCGGCCAGCACCGACCACCGCACGCGGCGTGAGATCCGCAGGCGGCCGGGGACCGGGGCGGCGGGCATCCTGGACAAGCCGCGCCGGCACCACCACACGACGGCGGCCAGCCCGATCGCGGAGGAGACGTACTGCAGAAGGCGGAAGAGCGGGAGCTCTCCGAGGACGACGACGTGGAGCCAGCCGCCCCATTCGACGGAGCCCGTGGAGTGGGTGAAGGAGTCACAGAGCACATGGGAGGCGGCGCCGATCACCGCGCCGGCGGCCATCGGCAGGATCCTGAGCCGCTCGGGAGCGAGGCGCGCGGCGCGGCCGGCGAGCGCGGCCGGCAGGAGGGAGACCAGCGGGTCCCTGAACAGGACGTGGAACAGCGGCAGCAGGACGAGCACGGCGGCGAGGTCGAGGGTGACGACGCCGGTCCAGGAGTGCCAGTCGGTGTAGTCGGGCAGGAACGGCAGGAACAGCGGCAGGTCGGGCGCCATCGCCCCCAGCGCCAGCGCCCACGGATCGGCGAACCTGCGCATCCGGGAGGATGCCATCAGCGGCACCACCGCCGCGATGTGACTGGGCGTGAACGGCAATCGTCTCCCCCTATCTGACGATCTTCGCCCATTATGCGGTGAACCTTGAACATTCTTTGCCCGTATGATCTGGAGTCACGGACTGTAGTGGGTAGGTTACGTAGCGCTGTCGACGGCCGGACAGCCGGGAGTTCGGGGGTTCATGGTGCCTGACCAGCGGATTCGTGAGCATCCGGCCGCGTCAGCAGATTGGATGCGCGCCGCTCGCGCGGCTCGCTCACTCTCGGTGGCTACGCTCGTCTGGCTGGGCGTGGAAAGCACGCTCGGCCTGGCGGCGGGCCTCGTGGCCCACTCCGTCGCCTTGATCGGATGGGGGCTCTGCGCGGTCGTGGAGGCGGCGGCCAGCATGATCGTGGTGTGGCGGTTCACCGGCGCACGCACGCTGTCGCCGAGCGCGGAGACCACCGCCAGGCGGGCGGTCGCGGTGAGCTTCTGGCTGCTGGCCCCCTATCTGGTCATCCACGTCGCCTACGACCTGGGCGCGGGGCACCGGGCGGTGCCGAGCACGCTGGGGATCGTGGTGACGGCGGTCAGTTTGGTCAGTATGCCGGTGCTGGGCATCGCCAAGCGGCGGCTCGGCGCGCGGCTGGCCTCACCGTCGACGGCCGGCGAGGGCACGCAGAACCTCATCTGCGCCGCCATGGCGGCGGGCGTGCTCGCCGGGTTGTGGCTGAACACGATCGGCTGGTGGTGGGTGGATCCGGCCGTCGCGGTCGCTCTCGCGGCGGTCGCCGTGCGCGAGGGAAGGCGCGCCTGGCGCGGTCACGCATGCTGCCATTGATGGCAACACAGCGTCATCGTCGCACCAAAAGGGCTGTTTTGCCACACTAACCGCACCGAGTATCGTTCCCGGAGTATTGCGGAGCTTCTCCCGCTAGGGTCTCCGGAAGGTTCCAACACACCTAAGAGGGCATCGTGGGGCGACACCGCACAGACGATCTCGACGGCGGATACAGAGCCAGCGAACCTCCACCCCCGCGCAAGCGTTCAAGCAGCGGTCGCGGCAGGGTGCTCGTGCCGCTGGCCGGGGCCGTCGCGATGGCCGTGCTGCTCGGCGTCGCCGCGTTCGTCATCTTCAACAGGAACCACGACTGCTCGAGCGGCAAGCTGCCGCTGCGGGTCGTCGCGACGCCCGACATCCATCCCGCGCTGAACAAGATCGCCGGCAACTACAACAAGGCCATGAACTCGATCGACAGCAAGTGCGTCGAGGTGACCGTGGCCAAGGAAGCGGCGGCGAGAACCGCGAACGCGCTGGCCGCGGGCAAGGTGCCGGCCGACTTCTGGGTGGCCGACTCCAGTCTGCTGATGGAGAGCATGCGCCAAGCCTCGGGCGGCGAGGCGCTGCCGCAGGTCGAGGGGTCGATCGCGACGTCACCCGTGGTGCTGGCGGCCGCCAAGTCAGCCGCGCCCAAGCTCGCGGACACCCTGCAGCCGAGTTGGAGCGCGATGATCGCGGCGGCGAACGTCGCGAACGTGGACGGGCCGGGCAAGAAGGTGCGCGTGCTGGCCCTCGATCCTCAGAAGAACTCGGCCGGGCTGGCCGCGCTGCTCGCGGCCGCCGGCACCGCGAAGGAGGCCAAGCAGGACAAGGCGCTCGTCGGCGCGCTGAAGGAGCTGTCCGGGCAGCTCGCCCCCGACTCGACGGCGCTGCTGGCCAGCCTCACGGTGAAGAGCAGCAGGATGCCCGTCGGGGTCACCTCCGAGCAGGCCATCCACGCCCACAACAAGAAGAAGCCGGAGGCGCCCGTGGTGGCGCTCTATCCGAAGGAAGGCACGCTCAACCTCGACTACCCCGTCACGATCCTGGCCAAGGACCCGGCGGTGCTGAAGGCGGCGGCGGACTTCAAGCAGTACCTGACCACGGAGTCGGCCGCGAAGACCCTGCGCAACGCCGGGTTCCGCGGCATCGACGGCAAGGCGGGCGACGCGCTGTCGGAGGAGGACGGCTTCACCACCGACCCGCCGACCGCCCTGGAGCCGCCGGACACCGCGACCGTGGCCCGGATGGTGCAGACCTGGTCCAGGCTGAACCTCGGCACCAGGCTGCTCACCCTCCTCGACGTCTCGGGGACGATGGCGTTGCCGGTGCCCGGCACCGACATGACGCGCATGCAGGCCATCAACAAGATCGCGACAGAGGGTCTCGGGCTCTTCCCCGCCGACTCCGAGGTGGGTCTGTGGACGTTCTCCACCCATCTGGACGGACAGGACAAGGACTGGAAGGAACTCGTGTCCGTCGGCCCGCTCAGCGAGTCGATCGACGGGACACTCCGCAAGGAGGCGCTGGCCAAGACGTTCTCCCAGATCAAGGCCAAGCCCACGGGCGACACCGGGCTGAACGACACGATCAAGGCCGCCTACACGGAGCTGACCAAGACCTTCCGGCAGGACAAGATCAACACCTTGCTGATCCTCACGGACGGCGCCGGCAACGACGATCCCGACGGCGGCGTCAAGAACGCCGAGATCCTGCAGTACCTGAAGAAGACCTACAACCCGAAGCGGCCCATCAGCATCCTGCTCATCGCGTTCGGCCCCGAGGCCGAGAAGGGCAAACGGCAGATGGACGCGCTGGCCAAGGCCACGGGCGGCGAGGCGTACATCGCCAAGGACATCCTCCAGGTGCGCGACTTCTTCCTGCAGGGCATGGAACGCCGCCTCTGCTCCCCCAACTGCGACGGCTGACCTGTGAGAGGGCCGGGCTCCCCTCATGCCCATCGGGTATGGCGGGCGAACCGGCCTGAAAGGGGCGGCGTCCTCTCCGCGTGGGGCTGAGTGCCCGTACGACCCGCGGGGAGGGAATCCGTGCCTGGATGGCCGACCGTCGACCGAGCCGACGATCAGGAGCTCGTTGAGGCTCTGCGCCACGCGGACGCCGACGCCCCCGCCAAGCTGTACGACTCGTACGGCGAACGGCTGCACGACTACGCCTGCACCCTCATCGAGGAGCGGGAGGTCGCCGGGGACGCCGTGCACGACGCGCTCGTCACCGCCCAGGGGTGCGTGGACCGGCTGAAGGAGCCCGTCAGGCTGCGGGCCTGGTTGTACGCGCTGACCCGGTTCCAGGCGCGGTCCAGGCTGTCGCACCGGAGCGGCACCCCCGTGGAGGGCATGCCGCTGCCGGATCCCGGCGAGCACGACGATCCCGAACTGGCCGACCTGGTCTACGAGACGCTGGGCGAGCTGAGCAGGAACGAGCGCGAGGTCCTGGTGTTGTCGCTGCGCCACGGCCTGACCCCGGCCGAGACGGGCGCGGTGCTCGGGCTGACCTCGCGCCAGGTGACCTCCAGGCTGGGCCGCGCGCGCGACCACCTGGAGAACGCCGCCGCCGCCGTGGTGCTGGCCAGGACGGGCCGGGCGCACTGTCCCGACCTGTCGGCGATGGTGGACTCGTGGGAGGGCCCGCTCACGCCGCTGCTGCGCCGGCGGTTGTCGGGGCACATCGGCGGGTGCGAGGTGTGCACCGAGGGCCGGGACCGGCAGATCTCGGCCCTTCGGCTGCTGGACATGGTGCCGGTGGCGTTCGCGCCGCTCTCGCTGCGCCGCCGGGTGGTCGACACGTGCGTCAACCCGGAGCGCGACCAGACCCGTACGTTGATCACCGATCGGGGCGACAACTTCGACCGGACGGGTTTCCCCGTGGCCGCCGGGGGCCGCTCGCGCCGCCGCGGGACGCGCCGGCTCGCTCCGGTGGTGCTCGCCGGGGCCTGCCTGCTGGCCGCGACGGGCGCCGTGGTCGCGATCAACGGCCGCGACGCCTCCAGCGGCTCCGCGCTGCCGTCGAAGCCCTCTCCGGCGTTCTCCGTGGCGGAGAGCCCCTCTCCCGAGCCCGTTCTGGAGGAGGACGAGGAGGAGCCATCGTTCTCGCCGTCGCCCACGCCCAGCGCGACGCGGCCGGCCAGGCGCACGCCGAGCGGGCGGCCGGTCGCCACGCGCCCCCGCTCCAGGCCCGCCCCCGTCCCCACGGCCACCCGGCGCAGGCCCGCGCCGGGTCCCAAGCTCGTCGCGTCGTGCCCTGACGGGATCGACGGACCGGCCAGGATCGGGCTCCGCGCCCGCAACGCCGCGGTCTCCTGGGTGGCCACGGCCTCACAGGGCCTGGACGTGCATCCGGCGAGCGGGTCGATCAGGGCGGGCGGTTCGGTACGGGTCGTGGTGACGGTCGCCGACCCGACCGTCTCCGGCAGCGGCCGCGTGGCCTTCACCTCGAACGGCGGCACCAGGTCCTGCTCGTTGTCCTGGGTGGCCGACGAGCGGCCGCCGGCCACCGACGCGCCGGACGGCGGTGTGCCCACGGACATCTCCGAGCCTCCCGAGACGCCCACCGCCGGCGTGGAGAGCTCCTCCGTGGACACCATGGACGAGTGAACGGGTAAGGTCCGCACCACAGGCCGGTAGATCGAAACTTAGACGACAATTAGGCATAATTCCGGCCCTGGCTCGAACATCCTGCGTCTCATAGGGCATTCTGGTGTGCTTGGAGACCACTCCGGGGCCGACGAGCGCTTGACCATGTGTTGAAGTTCACACGAGAAAACTCAGCCGGCGCGTGAACCGGTCAGCGTCACCAAGCGTCGGCATTGACGTGCCAGGCGCTGATTGGTCCCATGAACTGCGATCGAACACGCTCCTACCAGGAAGATCAGGAGAGACACAGGAGATGCTCAAGCACCGCAGAGCGCTGGCGTGGGTGCTGGCGCTCGCCTGCATAGCGGGGGCGATCGTCGCGCTGTTCGACATCGAGACACCGCTGCGCCCGTTCTTGATCTCCCTGTTTCTCCTGTTCGTTCCTGGGGCCGCAGTGGTGGGACTGTTGCGGGATCGTGATCCCCTTGCCGCACTATCAGTAGGGGCCGCCGCGAGCCTCGTGCTGAACGTGCTTCTCGCTCAGGCCATGCTGCTCTTCAACGCGTGGTCGCCGAGAGCCGGTGTGGCCACCGTCGCCGTGCTCGGAGGGTTCATGTACGTGCTTCGCGTGTTGTACCGGGGGAAGAGCATGCAGACCGAACAGGGGGCCAGGGCAAGGTGAACATCCAGGTAGTTCGGCCGGGAGAGCTCGGAGACTCCGAGCGCGCCCGGTGGCGGGAGCTGCAGAAGGCGGACCCGAGTCTGGACAACCCGTTCCTGTCCGTCGAGTTCGCCGTCGCGATGGACCGTTTGCGCGACTACGTGAGGGTGGCGGTCCTCTCCGACGGCAACGGCATCGCCGGCTTCTTCCCGTACGAACGGCACAGCTTCGGCATCGGCAAGCCCCTCGGCGGCTTCCTGACCACCTGCCACGGCCTGATCGCCGCGCCGGAGCTGAAGCTCGACGCCAAGGCGCTGCTGCGGACCTGCAAGCTCAGCGTGTTCGACTTCGACCATCTGGTGGCGGGGCAGCCCACGTTCGCCCCATACGAGCAGGACGTGCGGCCGGCTCCGGTCATGGACTTCACCTCGGGGTTCGAGGCCTGGATCGACCAGGTCAAGGCCAACTCCCCGAAGAACCTCAAGACCGTCCGCTACAAGGAGCGCAAGCTCGGCAGGGAGCAGGGCGAACTGCGCCTCGCGTGGGCCTCCGCAGACCCCGAGGTGCTGCGCACGCTGCTGGCCTGGAAGTCCGACCAGTACCGCAGGACCGGGCGGGTCGACAGGTTCGCCCAGCCGTGGATCGTCGAGCTGACGGAAATGATGCATGCCGAAAAGTCATCGGACTTCGGAGGCGTGCTCACCATGCTTTATGCGGGCGACGTGCCGGTGGCCGGACATTTCGGCCTCCGTACGGCGACCACCCTTGTAGGGTGGTTCCCCGCCTACGACACCGAGTTCGCCCGTTATTCGCCGGGCATCGTCCATCATCTGCAGATGGCCGAGGCCGCCGCGAACGACGGGCTGCACATGGTCGACATGGGCAAGGGCGGCAAGGAGTACAAAGACTGGCTCAAGAGCGGGGTCCTGTACGTCGCCGAGGGCCGCATCTCCAGACCGTCCGCGACCGCGGCGGTGCACTGGATCGGCAGAACTCCTTTCAACAAGGCCCGAACAATTGTCATGGACCGGCCGTCTCTTTATAAGGCGGCCGACCGTGTCCTCAAGGGCTTTGGTCGGGTGCGCACCTCAGTGCAACAGCAGGAGTCACCCAATGTAGTCAAGGAAGCATCGGGAGCGGGTTGACCGCTCCACCCCCGGCACCAGCACACACCCTCACTCTCCACACAGGACCCGCCCGTGCACGGCACCCCGGTTCCGTCGTTCCCGCAGCACCCGGGAACGACTTCGTCCGGCGCGCACGGGAGGGTCCCGGAAGGACATTCCTCGCCATGAGTCCCGAGATAACCAAGCACAACGGCAAGCTCCAGGCCACGCCCCTCCGCTCGATGCCGCCTCCGTCGAGTTTCACGCCCGTGACGCCGCACCTCGCCATCTCACCGACGGTGAGCGTGGTCGTGCCCGCCATGAACGAGGCCGAGAACCTGCCGCACGTCTTCGCCACCATCCCGCAGTGGGTCGACGAGATCGTGCTGGTCGACGGCAACTCCGTCGACGACACGGTCGCCGTGGCCAGGCGGCTGCGGCCCAACGTGAAGGTCGTGACGCAGACGGGCAAGGGCAAGGGCGACGCCCTGGCCGCCGGTTTCGCGGCGTGCACCTGCGACATCATCGTGATGATCGACGCCGACGGCTCGACCGACGGGCGCGAGATCATCAATTTCGTGGGCGCGCTCGTGACCGGCGCCGACTTCGTCAAGGGCTCGCGCTACGCCGCCGGCGGCGGCAGCGACGACCTGACGTTCAACCGCCGTCTGGGCAACAAGGTGCTCACCGGCATCGTCAACGTGATGTACCGCACGCAGTACACCGACCTGTGCTACGGCTACAACGCCTTCTGGGCCCGCCACCTCGACGTGCTCGACCTCGACTGCGACGGCTTCGAGGTGGAGACGCTGATGAACGTGCGCGCGGCCAAGGCCGGGCTGAAGGTGCACGAGGTGCCGAGTCACGAGCGCAACCGCATCCACGGCGAGAGCAACCTGCACGTCGTACGCGACGGCTTCCGCGTGCTCAGGACCATCCTGAAGGAGTGGCGCCGCCAGCCCTCCC
>NZ_JAAAHR010000228.1:0-12016 GCF_009908215.1 Nonomuraea sp. K271
GGGCGGCGAGAAAGCACCCTCCGAACGCGTCATCGAAGACAACCGCGCCGTCTCCGGCCACGAATACCGGCTGCAGACCGACGGCGAACACCCGATCACCAGCCTGGCCGCCAACCGCTGACCACCAGCGAGCCGGGATGGGCATGGTGACGGTGTCGTCGTGGCGCGAGCTGGACGACTCGATCAGCGAGGCCGGCCGGCGTGACGGGGTCGGGCCCGCGCACTCATCGCTGGTCTTCCGTGGGCTGGCGAGGAGCACGTACTCGCATGTGTCCGGGCTGGCGCGGTTGAACGGTGACTACGCCGACCTCGAGTCCCACCTGATCCGTAATTTCCGGAAATATGCGCATCGGCAGGCGCCGGGCACGACCATGTGGGACTGGCTGGCCCTGGGCCAGCACCACGGCCTGCCCACCCGCCTGCTGGACTGGACCTTCTCTCCGCTGGTGGCCCTGCACTTCGCCACCGCCTCCCGGCCCGAGGACGATGGTGTGCTGCTGGCGGTCGACTGCGCGGGCGCTCACCGGCTGCTGCCGGAGCCGCTGCGTGAGCCCCTTGCGGCGGAGGGGGCGTTGGTCTTCACCACGGAGATGCTCGCGGAGCAAGCCCGTGACCTCGCGGCCCTCGACCGGCTCGGTGAAGAGCCGTTCCTGGTGTTCTTCGAGCCGCCGTCGCTGGACGAACGCGTGATCAACCAGTCGTCGATCCTGTCGGCGTTCTCGCAGGTCACGTACCAGCTGGAACAGTGGCTGGCGGCGCATCCCCGGCTCTGGCACGGGTGGGTCATTCCCGCCGAGGTGAAGGCCGAGATCAGGCAGCGGCTCGACCAGGCGAACATCACCGAGCGGGTGCTGCTTCCCGGGCTGGACGGGCTCGCCGACTGGCTGCGCCGGTACTACTCGCCCGGCCGGGTCACGACGGGCGACGCCGAGGGCGGAGCGTCCATGACCGAGAGCGAGGACCCCGGACAAACGTAGCCGTACCTGAAGATTCGCCGAAGGCGAGCCACGGGTGGCACGACGCATGCCCGACCGGGAAGCGATCTTGCTGCTCAGCATGGCTGTGACCGGTCGGGCGGCGTGTCGCGGGACGGCCTGTCAGCCGAAGAGGGAGTGCCCGTTGCCCCGCTTGATGCGGCGGCGGATCACGACGACCAGATCGATGGCCGCGATGACGGCCAGGACCGCCATGATGACCGCCAGCACGGGAAGGTTCGCGGTGGCGGCCAGCACGGCGAAGACCGTACAGATCACCAGCCCGAAAGTGGCCAGCACGATGCGCAGGTTGAGCGCGCTCTGCGGTCGTTCCGAGGTCGGCGAGACGACTGACCAGAACCTGTCACGAACCGATGGGTGATGCCTGTCCATGCCCTCCACCTCTCTGCGGAGCGCCCCTCTACCCAGCGGGGGACGGGCGATTCATGACGCCCTCACTTCCCGGCATGCGCGCCCCGGGGCAGGTCGAGCCGGCCGAGGAAGTCCGTGATCAGGCGGGCCACGTCGTCGAGGGCGCTCTCCAGGAGGAAGTGGCCGCCTTCGAGAAGGTGGATCCGGCCTCGGGCACGTCGGCGGCGAAGGCGCGTGCCCCGTCGGGGACGCCGGTGGCGTAGTGCCAGCGGATCGTGTCGAGGGTGAGCGCCTGCCGGACGGCCTTCTCGGTCTCGGGGTCTGCCCGCGGTGGTGGGCCCGGACGGTCGTCCAGAAGCTGGGGACGAAGCCGGCTTCGTAGGCGTTGCCGTTCTGGGTGATGATCGCCGTGATCGCGTCCGGGTCGTTCAGGACGAGCCGCCAGCCGATCGGGGCGCCGCAGTCCTGCACGTGGATGGCGCAGCGGGAGACGCCGAGCTGGTCAAGCAGTCCCGCGGTGAGGTCGGTGAGCGCGTCGAAGGTGTGGTCGAACTCCTCGACGGGCGGTGCGTCGGACAACCCGAACCCGAGGTGGTCGGGAGCTGTTGGTGCTCGATGGCCGTGTTCGGCAACCGGATGAAGGCCTCGGCGGCACTACCAGCGCGCCCGCCGGCCGCCGGCAGGTACGTGCTGAGCATTTCGACGAACGTTTCTACACGTGGCCGCAGAAGGCCGTGACCGGTACGGCGATGGACGACGCCGCGGTCCATCCGCCGGTCCCCGCCCTCATGGGCGTCCCACGAGCCCGGCACGCCGGGCCGCTCGCCACCGGGTGACGGCATGAAAGTTTCACAGTCCATTGACGCTAGGAAAGCGCTTTCCTAGCGTGTGGGCGAGCTCCCATGACGACCCCGATGCCGCGGGCCCCGCGGCACTCACTCCGGCACCCGACGACGAAAGTGAGACGACAATGGGACGAGCAGTCGCGCTGCGGCTCCAGGCGGCGCTGGCCGCGATGGTCACCGCGGCCGCGGTCGGCGTGGCCTTACCGATGACCCAGGCGTCGGCGGCGGCCGGCACCGCCACCGGCTTCGCGACCGGCAACGGCGGCACCACCGGCGGCGCGGGCGGGCAGACGGTGAGAGCCACCACGGGCACCGCGATCCACGCGGCCCTGTGCGACCGGGCCAGCAGCAGCACCCCGATCACCATCGAGGTCGAAGGGACCATCAACCACGGCAACACCTCCAAGGTGTCGGGCGACAGCTGCAACACCGCCGCAGGCGTGATCGAACTCAAGCAGATCAGCAACGTCACGATCATCGGCGTCGGCAGCGGCGCCGTCTTCGACCAACTGGGCATCCACATCCGCGAGGCCCGCAACATCATCATCAGGAACGTGACGGTCCGCAACGTCAAGAAGTCGGGCTCGCCCACCTCCAACGGCGGTGACGCCATCGGCATGGAGAGCAGCGTCCGCAACGTCTGGGTCGACCACGTCACCCTGGAGGCCTCGGGCGGGGAGTCGGAGGGCTTCGACGGGCTCTTCGACATGAAGAACGACACCCAGTACGTCACCCTGTCCTACAGCATCCTGCGCAACAGTGGCCGGGGCGGGCTCATCGGATCCAGCGAGAGCGACCGCTCCAACGGCTACGTCACCTTCCACCACAACCGGTACGAGAACATCGACTCCCGCACCCCGCTGCTGCGCGGAGGCATCGCCCACATCTACAACAACCACTACGTCGACCTCCACGAGTCCGGCATCAACTCCCGGGCGGGAGGCCGCGCCAAGGTGGACAACAACTACTTCGAGGACTCCAAGGACGTCCTCGGCACCTTCTACACCGACGAGGCCGGCTACTGGCAGGTCGGCGGCAACATTTTCGACAACGTGACCTGGTCGAGCCCCGGCGACGAGAACAACCCCGCCGGCCCGAACCCGCAGTCCAACACCTCCGTCAGCATCCCCTACCCCTACAACCTCGACGGGGCAACCTGCGTGCCGGACATCGTGCGGCAGACGGCGGGCGCCAACAAGGGGCTGCTGGAGTCGGGGGGCGACTGCTCCTCGCCGCAGGAACCCACGACGCCCCCGACCGACCCCACCGACCCGCCGACCACGCCGCCGGACGGGAGCAACCTCAGCATCGGGGCCGGTTCCGACGGCTCCAGCAAGGGCGGCGGGACGAGCTACGGCAACGTACGGGACGGCGACATGAGCACCTATTGGTCGCCTTCCGGCTCGACCGGCGACATCTCGGTCAAGTGGAGCTCCGCCACGACGATCGCCAGGGTCGTCATCCGTGAGGCGTCGGGCTCCGCGGGTGCCATCGGATCCTGGCAACTGGTCAACCACGACACCGGGGCCGTCCTGAAGTCCGGCAGCGGGGCGGGCGACATCGCCTTCACCCCGACCTCGCTGAAGAAGATCACCTTTAAGATCACCGGCGCGAGCGGCACGCCGAGGGTCGCCGAGTTCGAGACCTACGCCGGGTGACCAGCCCGCGGCGCGGAGGAGGTCGCACTCTCCTCCGCGCCGCGGCTCACCGGCCCCCGGTCCTTCCGCGACCGCACGCACACCGCGAACGGCGCGTCGTCCCGCTCCCCTCGACGCCTTCGACCGGGCCGCGCGTACGGATCTCGCCCGCGTACCGCATGCCGATGCGCTCCATCACCGCACGGGAACGCACGTTGTGACGGGCCGTGCACGACACCACGGCCTGCGCACCTCGTAGGGGACGCGCATCCACGGCTCCGCCGGGAGGAACGCGTAGATCTGGTCCCAGTCGTCGTCGACCGGTGTGCGCGACAGCCCGCCCCGGCCGACGACCTCGCCGCTCATCCGGTCGTACGCGATCCATTTGTGCACACCGTGCAGGCGCCACGACTCGCCCATGGACGCCGCCCATCGCTCCGCCTGCCGGAGGTCGGGCGCGAGGGAGGGACCGGCCGGTTCGAGCCGCAGGCGCGTCGTGAACCGCCGTATGCCGGCGTCACCACCAGCCGAAGGCGGCCCAAGCGAGGAGCGGGGCGACGACGATCGAGACAAGCCCATAGGTCAGCAGGTTACGGAACAGACGGGGTCTGACCGAGGGCTCGGCGGCGCCGAGGATGAGCCCGCCGGTGATGCCGAGCGGGTTGATGTCGACCAGCACCGAGGCCAGGGCGAGGGCGAGCACGCCGCCCACCGGGGACACCCCGGCGGCCACCAGCGGCGGCAGCAGCGGCATGACGGTCGCGAACACCGCGATGGAGCTGGCGGCGAAGGACGTGACGCCGGCGATGTAGCAGAGCACGAGCAGGCTGAGCAGCGGCGACCCTTCGATCGTGAGCAGGTCGCTGATCTGCTTGAACGCGCCCAGGTGCTGCATCAGGCCCACGTACGTCAGCAGGCCGCCGATCAGCAGGACCACGGTCCACGGGATTCTGGACACGATCGCGTCGGCCGGCAGCCGGAACACCAGCTGCACGATCAGCGCGGCGGTCAGGCCGAGATAGCCCACGTTCATGTCCAAACCGACGGACAGGACGACGACGGCGAGCATGCAGGCCAGGGTGAACGCGCGTGCTCCGGGGCGCGTCGGCGTCGCGGCGGGCGCGGGTGCGGGAGCGTCGACGGTCGCCGTCGCGGCGCCACCGCCGGACGCGGGTTCGGGTGCGATTCCGCCGGACCCGGGCTCCGGCTCCGGGGCGGCGGCGCCGTCCGCGGGCTCCGGGACGGTGGCGCCGGAGCCCGGGTCGGGGGCGGCCGGTCCGGTGCTGCGGGCCGAGGCGAGGGCCGGGATGGGTGCCCGGCCGCGTGGGATGCCGCCGCTCCACAGGCCGACGATCAGCAGCCCCGCGCACACGGCCAGGCCGGCGAGCAGCCCGCCGCTCAGGAACGCCACCGGCGCCGAGCCGGACAGGCCGATGCCGAGCTTGGTGCTCAGCTCGCGCGCGGTGACGCCGTACACGGCGAGCGGCGAGAGCAGCCCGCTGATGATTCCGGTGACGCCCAGGACGGCGGCGATCAACGGCGAGGTACGGTAGCGCGCGGCGAAGCCGAGCGCGATCGGCGAGACGATGGCGGTCGCCGCGGCGGGCAGGGTGCCGACGGCGGTGAGCACGGCCCCGATGGCGAAGGGCACCAGGGCGATCAGCACCAGCCGGCCGCCGGCCATCCGGAGCAGCACATCCAGTAACCAGTCGAGGGTTCCGTTGTGATGGGCGACGGCGAACAGCGCCGTCACGCCGACGATGAGCACGAAGAAGTCGGCCGGGAAGAACGCCGTCACGTCGCTCTCCGACACGCCGGCGGCCAGCCCGAGGACGAACGCCGCCGCCAGGGCGCCCAGCCCGAGGTCGAAGCCGGGGATCAGGGTAGCCGCGAGAAGGGCGGCCAGCACGATGATGGACAGAGTCGCCAGGGTCATGAGCACGCTCTTTCTCGGGTCAGACCACTCCTCGGTGGCGCAGGTCATGGATGTCTTGGTCCGCGAGCCCGGCGAGGTCGCGCAGCACTTGGGCGGTGTGCTCGCCGAGGGCCGGCGCGGCGTGTCCGACGGTGGCGTCGAAGCCGGAGAACCGCCCGGCCGGAGCCTGCATGAGACGGGTACGGCCCGTCCTGTCGTCCGGCATCTCCACCACCGAGCCACGGGCGCGGATGTGCGGGTCGGCGCAGACGTCGGCGGCCGAGTTGACCGGCCCTGCGGCCACCCCGGCGTCGACGAGCAGCGTCATCAGCGGTTCGAGGTCGTGCTCCGCGACGAAGGCGGCGACCCGCGCCTCGATCTCCTCCCGGTGTTCGAGCCGGGCGGTCATGGAGTCGTGCACGGCGAGGTCGGCGGCGTCCATGACCTTGACCAGCCGGCGCCACATCTGCTCGGTGGAGGCGGGCAGGGCCAGCCAGCGGCCGTCCCGGGTGCGGTAGAGATCGTTGGGGCTGATGTGCGGGTTCTGGTTGCCCTGGCGTTCGCGGTTCTTCCCGGTCGCGCCGTACTCGACGATGAAGTCCTCCATCATCCGCAGCAGCGGCTCGTACAGGGGGATGTCGGCGAGCTGGGCCTGGCCGGTGAGGTCGCGCTGGCGCAGCGCGAGCATGGCGGCGAACGCGGCGTAGATGCCGGTGACGCCGTCGGCCACGGGGTAGCCGGCGAAGAGCGGTGGCCGATCGGGGGCGCCCGTGCGGTAGGTCAGGCCGGCGAAGGCCTCCGCGACGCGGGCGAAGCCGGGGCGGTCGGCGTACGGACCGGTCCGCCCGAACGCGCTCACCTGCACCATGACCAGGTCGGGCCGGTAGGCCCGCAGGTCGTCGAAGTCGATGCGGAACCGGCGCAACGTGGCCGGGCGGAAGTTGGTCACCACGATGTCGACGGCCGCGGCGAGCCGGCCCACCAGGTGTGCCGCCTCGGCGTGGTGCAGGTCGATCGTGACGCTGCGCTTGCCGCGGCCGAGCATCGCCCAGGCGGCCGACTCTCCGTCCTCCAGCGGCGGGTAGTGGCGTGCCGGGTCGCCCGTGGCGGGGTGCTCGACCTTGATCACCTCGGCGCCGAACTCGCCGAGCAGCGAGGACGCGAGGGGGCCGGCCAGGATCGTCGACACGTCCAGGACACGCACTCCGCTGAGCGGACCGTTGGCCACTGGTTATTCCTTTCACCTGGGGAACGTCGTTCGGGTGATGGTTGTGATGGACGTCACCATGCCGTGCCGTCGGCGTGCGGGGAAGACCTGAATGGCGTTCACGGGTGGAAGGTTTTTCCTTTATGGTGGCGCGGTGCGGGTGGAACGGGCGCGGTACTTCCTGGCCGCCGTCGAGACGGGGTCGCTGCGGGCGGCGGCCGGCCGGTGCGGCGTCAGCCAGCCCACGCTCGGGCAGCAGATCGCGCTGCTGGAGGAGGAGCTCGACGTCGTGCTGCTCACCCGCAGCCGGCACGGCGTGCGCCCGACCCCGGCCGGCCAGGCCCTGATCGAGCCGCTGCGCCGGCTGGTCGAGGCCGAGGAGGCGGTGCGCGAGTCGGCGATGCAGTCGAGCGGCTCCTACCGCGGCAGGGTCCAGATCGGCGGCGTCACGGTGACCGTGGAGACCATCATCGCTCCGGTCGTGGGCCGGCTGCGCCGCGACCATCCGGGGCTGCGCTTCACCGTACGTGAGGGGGCCTCGTCCGCCATCGAGACCGCCGTGCTGGACGGCGCGCTGGACTTCGGGGTGATCACCACGCCGCTGACCCCGCCCGCGCCGGGACTGCGGCGCATACCGCTCATCTCCGCTCCTCTCGGGGCGTACGCGCGCACCGACCATCCGCTGGCGGGCCGCGACCAGATCCACTGGCGTGACCTGGAGACCTGGCCCATCGTCACCATGCGGGCGGGCACCGTGCTGTGGGAGACGCTGCACCGGCACGTGGCGGCCCCCGACGTCGTGGTGCAGGCCATGTCGGCGCGGACCGTCAAGGTGATGGTCGGCCAAGGTGTCGGTCTCGGCATTCTCGCCGGGTTCGACACCTCGGCCGACATCACCGACGTGGTCTGGCTTCCGCTGTCCGACGCGCCTCCCGTGCAGCTGTGCCTGACGCAGCGTCAGGACAGCAGGCCCTCGCCGTCCGCCCTCATCGTCCAGCGGCTGATCCGCACCAGGGCCGGCGAGCTGGCCGGCGGCCGGGCTTCCCCGGTCAGCTGAGGGAGCAGGTGTTGGCCACGTCGCCGGAGGTCTGGCGGGGAATGGTGGCGCTGCGCGGGGGCTTGTGGCCGTGGCCCGGGGCCGTCCAGCGTTCGAGGGCCTCGAACGCCGTCCGCATACAGGGAAGCAGCGGCCGCATCCGGTCGGGGAACATGTCGTACTCGATGTCGAGGTGGGAGGCGCCTTCCATCCTGTAGTAGCGGTGCTGAGCGGCCTTGCCCTGCTTGCGCACCAGCGCGGCGTACGGGTCGCCGTGCACCGCGATCGGCAGCAGGGTGTCCAGCGTCCCGTGCACGGTGATCAGCGGCTTGCCGATGCGGCCGCTCATCGAGGCCCGCCGCACCGCCTTGTGTACGCTCTTCGGGCGCGCGTAGTAGTCGTAGTCGGCGTCGCAGTTGGGCGTGCCGCTCTCGCAGAACGGGATCCCCGCCTCCAGGTCGCCGTCGTACTCCGGGTCGAGCTCCTCGCGTGCGCGGCGCTGCGTGCCGTCCCAGATGTTGCGGTAGTTGAACTCCCACAGGAACTCCGAGCCGGGGGCGAAGCCGGCCCGCAGCATCTCGGCGTGCGCCTCGGGGTCGCCGTTCTCGGCGTACTTCGGGTAGTTGCGCAGCGCCACCGGCAGGTAGACCAGCGCGTTCGGGCCGTTGTCCGGCGGCCAGTACGTGCCTTCCGCGTCGACGCCGCCGTCGTAGAGCTCGGGGTGGTTCTCCAGCGCCCAGCGCACCAGTTGGCCGCCGTTGGAGATGCCCGCCGCGTACGTCCTGCGCAGCGGCTTGCGGTAGTGGCGGGCGACGGTGGCCTTGGCGGCGACGGTGACCTGGGTCATCCGGTGATACCACTCGCGGTAGGCGTCGCCTGGGCGCCTGCCGTCCTTGTAGAACTCCGTGCCGCCGTTGCCCTTGTCGATCGAGGCGTAGGCGTAGCCCTTGGCCAGCACGTAGTCGGAGATCGTGAAGTCGTTGGCGTACTGGCGGCGGTTGCCCGGCGCCGCCGCGACGACCAGCCCGCCGTTCCAGCGTCGCGGGAGGCGGATCACGAACTGGGAGTCGTGGTTCCAACCGTGGGTGGGGTTGCTCGTGGAGTCGTCAGGGAAATAGCCGTCGACCTGGATGCCCGGCACCCCGCTCGGGTTGCGGGTGGCTGCGGAGTGCAGCCCCTGCCAGTCGGCGGCGTCGGTGTGCCCCGAGTCGACCGTACCGGCGGTGGTGAGGTCGTCCAGGCAGGCCGTGACCTGGTGCTGCGCGCCCGGAACGTGGATTCTGCCCATGTGGGGGCAGCGGGCGTCCGCCTGCGCGGGCGACGCCACCGGCACCAGAGGGATCGCCACGAGCGACGCCATCAGGGCCGAGAAGACAGTGGATCTGCGGAGAAGAAGGGGCATGGTGCGACTCCCTGGGGGAACGGAACTCGACGGTCAGGCCGGACGCCATGCGCGCCGGCGCTCAGTGCTCCGGCGTCCTGTGGTCGCGGCCCCCACCGCTTCCGGTCCAGCGAGCCGACCGGTCTGGCTCAAAGGTGCGTGTGCGGACGTTCGGGTCAATCGATCACGGAAGTTACTAAGCGCATAGTCAGGTGCCGGAGGGTGACTTGTCAACCGGTGAATTCCGGCGCCGAACGCGCGTACCTACTCCTTGGGCCTACCGACCAACTGCAGCGCGAGGTCGGCGTAGAACTCACCGAGCTGCTCGGGCGAGTCGGCGCCGTCGAGCCGGTACCAGCGGACAAGATCGATGCTCAGCGACAACATCGCGCGCGTCACCCGCTTGACGTCCACCTGCGCGAACGTCCCGTCGGCGACTCCGCGCGCGACGGCGTCGCGGAAATAGCCGTTGGTCTGGTGACGCAACTCCACGATCTCGCCGTAGTGCTCCGCCGTGAGGGCGTTCAGCTCCATCTGGCAGACCCGCGCGGTCACGTGGTGGCGGGCATGCCACACGGTGTACGCCGCCACGATGGCGCGCAACCGGTCGGCCGACCCCTCCAGCGCCAGGATGGACGGGTCGCGTACGTGTGCCAGGACCCGCTCGTGGCCGACCCGGATGATCTCGAACAGAACTAGTTCCTTCGAGGGGAAGTGCACGTAGAGTGCGGCCGGGCTGAGGCCGACCCCATCGGCGATGTCGCGCGTGGTCGTGGCGTGGAACCCGTTCGCGGCGAAGCAGCGCACCGCCGACGACAGCAGGCGGCGCTGCACCTCCCCCAGGTCCGCCCGCCACAACTCGGGCGAATGGTCCCGCAGCCGGGGATCGTCCACCAGGTCCTGTGCGGTGAACCGAGCCTGCCGTCTGGCCATCCGCGCCCCTCGCCCCTTCGCCTCAGAGATGCCGCCCCCGCTCAGGGGCCCGGCACGAGCATTCTACGAGTGACTATGCGCTTAGCCACCTCACCTACGGCGAGTCCAGCGGGCCGAAGGCACGCAGTGCGGCGACCAGCCCGAGGGGGTTCCCAAAAAGCTTGTTCCTCTGAACACACGGAATGCTTGGACGCTCCAGAGCTGTCACAGAGCCCCTCTGAACGCACGGAATGCTTGCACGCTCCAGACCCGTGACAAAGTCCCCTGAACACACGGAAAGGCGCGTACGTTCCAGACCGGTCACAGACAAACGCGCGGAAAGCCCACAAACCTGCCGAATCTCAGGGGGGTTGGTCGGCGAGCGGGGCGAGCCGGGTGAGTTCGTCCAGCGCCGTGATCAGGCCGGCGATCCGGTCGAGTGCGGCGAAGGCGTGTTCGGCGCCCGCCGGGTCGACGCCTTCGAACAGTTCCAGCCCGATGAAGGCAGCGGAGAGCGCCTTGGCCAGTCCGGCGACGTCCACGAGTCCGGACAGCGGGCTGCCGGCCAGCACGCGGCCGAGCACCTGCTCGATCTCCTCCGTCCACAGCGCGAGCCCGGCGGCGGTGGCGGGCGCCAGCCGGGGCTGTGTCTGCGCCCCGGCCAGCAGTTGGGCCAGTACGGCGACGTGCCCGCCGGCCCGTTCGGTGGTGTGCAGTTCCCGGCCCAGCGCGAGGAGTTCGTCCAGGGTGCCTACCTTGCGCAGGCGATCGCGGTAGCCGGCGACCCGTTGTTCGGCGCCGTGGCGGCAGGCGGCGGCGAGCAGTTCGTCGACGCTGCCGAAATGGTAGAAGACCAGCGCCTGGTTGACCCCCGCGGCGGCGGCGACGGCGCGCGCGGAGGCCCCCGCGATGCCCTGCTCGACGAGCGTCGTGAGCGCGCCTTCGAGCAGTTTCGTCCGGGTCTCCTTGCTCATGCCCGCGCCTCCTCCGGGTGTCCTTGCTCATGCCCGCGCTTCCTCGCGGACCGGCCGCAGGTCGGTGCGCACGCCGTGGGCGGCCACGCCGATGTGCTCGGCCTGGAAGGTGCCCTCGTAGCCGAAGAGCGGGCCGAAGTAGCGGTTGGAGACGGCGACCCGGACGCGGAAGCACTGCGCCTGGTCGTCGTACGACTCGCGGACCACGGCGTCGCCCCTGATCAGGGCCGGCACGTGGGTGTTCACGGGTCCTTCGCGGAAACGCTGCTCGCCGGAGCGGATGACCAGGGCTCCCTCCGGGTCGGCGTGCACGTGCAGGTCGGTGGCGAGGTGCTGGTGCGTGCCGAGGTAGTCGACGATGCAGCCACGTTCCCGGCTGAAGACCATCGTGGCGTCGAACCGCTGGGGACGGCCGGGGAAGGCGAACGTCCTGACGAAGGTGACGGTCTCGCGGCCGAAGGAGTCGCGGTAGGGGAAGTTCTCGATGGTGAAGGGCACGTCGCGGCCGACGCGCGGCACGAGGATGTGGCGGGTGGCGCCCAGCGCCAGGAACGGGCGGATCCACCGGCCGCCGTGCCGGACACGGTCCATCACGCCGCGGCCGACGCAGGCCTCGCCGCTGTCGAGCCCGACGGAGAAGCGCCGCTGGATGCGCGGGTGGAGCCGGTCGAAGTCGGGGCCGAGGGCCTGCTGGAAGATCGAGGTCATGACCACCTCACGGAGTGCAGGAGGGCGGGTGGGGTGGCGGCCGTGTGTTCGGGCG